>CAZAVR010000107.1:0-7015 GCA_964488435.1 uncultured Cytophagales bacterium
GGAGGCGGCTTGACCTGCTTTATCCGGGGCAATACGAACTGATCGTCCGGGAAGACAAGGATGGAATGAGATTTATAGTTAGTCTGACACTTAACAAAATATAGCATGGTCCTCAGATGTTTGGCGGTAGATGACGAGCCTCTTGCCCTGGGCCTGGTTTGTTCATTTATTGAAAAGACGCCCTTTCTCGAATTGGCGGGGAAGTATTCAAGCGCGGTAGATGCTTTGAAAGTCATAGGAGAATCTGCGGCCGATTTGATTTTCCTGGATATACAAATGCCTGATCTGACGGGTATAGAATTGGCAAGGGTGATTGATAAAACACCCGGGAAAATGCCCCGTATTATTTTTACGACTGCTTTCAATCAATTTGCCCTGGACGGCTTCAAGGTAGACGCCCTGGACTATCTTCTCAAGCCGTTCAATTATGAAGAGTTCCTCAAAGCGGCTTCGAAGGCAAAAAGTTATTTTGAACTTGTTCAGCGGGCAGAAGACCCCTCCGGAGCGGTCGCCCAACCAAGAGAGGAGTATCTCTTCCTGAAGGTCGAATACCAACTTGTACGGGTTGCCTATCAGGATATATTATATATAGAAGGTCTGAAAGATTATGTAAAAGTTCATTTGCAGAGCAGTTCCAAACCTTTGCTGTCTTTAACCAGCCTGAAATCATTGGAGGAGAGGCTGCCGTCTTCGAGGTTTATGCGTGTGCACAGGTCTTTTATCGTAAATCTTGACAAGATTTCTTCTGTCACTCGCAGTAACATTCAGATAGGATCCGATCCAGTGCCTGTCAGTGAACAGTATAAGGAAGCATTCAATGATTATCTGAGTAAGTGGATGTAATGGGGTTATTCGTTGAAGAAATGACAGCTACAGCATGTAAGGGCAGTAGCTGCTTTTTATTGTCACTGAAGTAAGATCGTCCCAAAAAAGGGACTTTCCTGGAAATTATTTGAGCATTCTAACGAAATGAAAGGGTAAATGACTATATTGAGCTTTGTTGTTAGAAATCGAATCCTGGGTCTGCACCCGGGATTTTGCGAGAAAAGAGGCATTCCATCTAAAAACAATATACATTGAGCATTACAAAGGCAAAATGGCTGATGCCGGCAGCGTTTATTGCGGTGTTGAGTACGGGTTTCTGGTTTCCCAGGCAAAGTAGTCCGCACCTGTCAGCTGATCCCGGGGGACGATTCACGAATCCGGTTTTTGAGCCCATTCTTGCCGATCCTACCGTTATTCGTTCAGACGACGGATGGTTTTACGCCTATGGGACGCAGGATGATTGGGGAGATGGAAAGGGTAGCCGCCTGGTACCAGTGGTGAAATCGAGAGATCTGATGAGCTGGAGTTTCCATGGGAATGCATTCAAAACCAAACCCGCATGGAAGCAGTCGGGAGGTATCTGGGCTCCTGATATAGCGAAGGTAAATGGAAAGTATTATTTGTACTATGCCTATTCTACATGGGGTGATGCCAATCCGGGCATAGGACTTGCCATTGCGGATCATCCGGGAGGGCCGTTTGAAGATCAGGGCAAAATGTTTCTGAGTGATGAAATTGGTGTTCCGAATTCAATTGATCCCTTCTATCTGGAAGAAAAGGGAGCAAGGTATTTATTTTGGGGGAGTTACAGCAACTCAGGAAACCAGGGGACTTACGGAGTGCTGCTTTCTGCAGACGGGCGTCACGTGCCTGACCTTGCTGCGAAGTTTAAAATCGCCGCCGGGGATTTTGAAGCAGTGGTCATTCACAAACGTAGCGGCTACTATTACTTCATCGGCTCGCGTGGGGGCTGTTGTGATGGTGCAGCAAGCAATTACCACCTTAGGGTGGGACGGGCCAGAAACCTGAAGGGACCGTATGTAGACCGGAGAGGTCGTGCGCTTACGGAAAGAGGCGCAGGAGACATCATTCTGACAGGAAATGAGGTGTATGCAGGGCCAGGGCATAGCAGCCGTATTTTTACTGATGATAAGGGAACGGATTGGATTCTATATCATGCAATAGACAAAAAACAGCCCTATGTGTCAAGCAAGGCCAATCGCCGGGTGCTGATGTTGGATAAAGTGGTATGGAAGGATGGCTGGCCTGAACTGGCTTCAGGGTCTCCTACGGTTGACTCCCAGACCGGACCGGTTTTTAGGAAATAATGTTATCTGCAGGACCAAAATTAATACTATAAAGAATACTTACTCTTAATTAAATAAACCTTATGAAATTCTTAAAAACCTCCTGCATTGCGCTTCTGATTAGCGTGTTTTCTTTAAGTTGTGGTACCAAAACAGAGGATAAGAAAGTCGCAGAAGCTACCGGACGGGATATCTGGACCAAAGAAGCTGCGAACAGCTGGTATGCCAGTCAGGGATGGCTGGTGGGTTGCGATTTTCTGCCTAGCACAGCCATTAATCAGCTGGAAATGTGGCAGGAAGCTAGTTTTGATTCTGTTACAATCGACCGTGAGTTGGGTTGGGCTGCGGGTCTGGGCATGAACACTGTCCGCGTTTACCTTCACGATTTGCTCTATGAGCAGGATTCAGCCGGTTTTTTCGGACGTGTAGATACATTTCTCAATATCGCTGAGAAACATAACATCAAGCCCTTATTTGTATTGTTTGATTCCTGCTGGGATCCTTTTCCTAAACTAGGTATGCAGAGAGAGGCGACCCCTTTTGTACATAATTCAGGATGGGTGCAAAGCCCCGGTATCGAAGTATTGAAAGATACCTCGAAGCATCAGCGTTTGCAGGAGTATGTAGCTTCGGTGGTAGGTCATTTTGCCACGGACAAAAGGATACTCGGTTGGGATATCTGGAACGAGCCGGATAATACCAACGGAAGCTCTTACGGAAAAGTAGAATTGCAGGGCAAAGTAGATTATGTATATCCGATCCTGCTGAAAGCGTTTAAAACCGCTCGTTCCGTAAATCCGAGCCAGCCGCTTACTGCAGGAGTATGGCAGGGAGAGTGGACACCGGAGAAGGTAAGCAAAATCGACAGCATGATGCTGGCCGAATCGGATGTCATTTCTTTTCATGATTACAACGGGCCTGCCAAATTTGAAGAGAGAATTAAATCGCTTACGCCTTACGGACGTCCGGTATTGTGTACCGAATACATGTCCCGTGGAAACGGGAGTACCTTTGAAGGGTCACTTCCCATTGCCAAAAAATATAACGTAGCTGCTTTTAACTGGGGCCTGGTCGACGGCAAGTCGCAGACGATCTATCCCTGGGATAGCTGGAAGAAAAAATATACTGGTGAGCCTGAACTCTGGTTTCATGATATCTTCAGAAAAGACGGAACTCCGTATAAGAAAGCCGAGACAGATTTAATTAAAAGGCTGACAGACAAAGTATAGCTTGATTTTGACCGGTCCGGTGTTTGGTCATCAGGTTTGTCAGTCAATCCCGCTCATCAACATGGGCGGGATTGACTTTTTATACAGTTGAGCAGGAAATGGATTTTTATGGAGATCAGCTGCATTTACTTTTGACAAAAAAATAGGGCGTATTTAATGTCACTTTTTCGGATTTCTGACCGTCCTCGTCAGACCAGCTATTAACCAAAAGTCTGTATGTTGTCTTTGTTTTCTTCAGAACCTGTACCTAATCTGCTGCCTTACGACGGGCAGGCAGATTACTACGGCTGTATCCTGGACGAGGAGGCGGCCAGGTACTATTATGAGATCCTGATGAAAGACGTTGCCTGGCGAAATGATGAAGCGGTTATTTTTGGCAAAAAGATAATTACCCGTCGCAAGGTAGCCTGGTACGGTGATCATCCGTTTGAATATACTTATTCCAACACCACCAAGACAGCATTGCCCTGGCTCCCGGGGCTGCTGAAACTCAAAATGCTGGTGGAGGACAGGTCAGATGAAAGATATAACTCCTGCCTGATGAACCTTTACCACAGTGGAGACGAGGGTATGGCCTGGCATAGTGATGGCGAAACAGATTTGAAAAAGAACGGGGCAATTGCCTCCCTGAGTCTTGGAGCAGGCAGAAAATTCGCCTTTAAACATAAGCAGACAAAAGCTGTAGTCAATGTTTTCCTTGAAAGCGGTAGCTTGCTGGTGATGAAAGGCTCTACGCAAACCCATTGGCTACATCGTTTGCCTCCAGCGAAACGAATATTTCATCCCAGAATAAATCCGACGTTCCGGACGATTGTAAATTTTTGATTTTCCGGGCGGCATGGAAAAATCCTTCCGCTATGCCTGGCAACTTCTACTGTCTTGATCGACACACAGAGATTTTTTTGTATCTCAGCGTTATTTTTTCTAGGTTTATTAATATTTTCTGACCTTATCCTTCCCGGATATGAAATTTCCGGGCAAGATTTCTTTTGTATATGTCCTTTAAAACCTACCTGTTCTTGGTTGCTTTAGCAGCCACTCCCCTTTTTTCGTCCGCGCAAGTAGCTTCTGATCCGGCAGTCACACCTGAGAGGGTGTTTGAACAGATCAAACGCGTATCGGTTCCCGAGCGTCCTTTTCTATATGTAAACAAGGCCGAAATAGCCGATGCACGTCTCCGGGCCGAGAGGGAGGACTGGGCGATAGCAGTAAAAAATAACTATATACAGACAGCAGATCAGTGGCTGGCACGAGATTACGATTTCGTCAAAAAGGTGATTCCGGCTTGGGGCTCTATATATGTGTATGCTCTGGGTATGGATCTTGACCCCGTAGAGCAAAAGAAAATGAAATGGCGTGGCTGGGAAGATCCGAGGCGTGTGCAGGCTGCGAACGGGGCTGTCTATCCGGATGCGGATCATCCCGATGAAGGAAATGGATGGAGAACAGACAAGGGAGTATACTATTTCACAGCCCTGGCCAACGGTATGACCATCCGCCAGCTGGAGACAGTCGAATTGCCCGCCTTGGTGAATGGCTTCCTTCTGACCGGCAATGAGGCTTATGCTGAGCGTGCCTTATGGATCATGGATGCTATAGCCACGATTTATCCAAGGGCCTATGAAGGTCCGATTGATTATCCGGGCAATTTACCCGGTAAGCCCGACGGAGGGCGCCTGGATCGACCGTATTACCAGGCTGCGAGGGCATTGATGAATTACATCTATTTTGCTGAGGTTCTTTCCACGAGCAAACATGCGCAGGAAAAGTCTCCGACCACCCCTGCCTGGTCTATGTTGAAAAACATTGAGTACAATATGCTGATGAACGGGGCGGACTATTGCCTCCGCATGACAAAGTCAGGAAAGGGTGCTAGTTATGAACTGAACAACGGTAACATTGACTACAACCGTGCGCCGCTAATTGTAGGCGCCCTGCTGGGTATTCCCGAATGGGTAGAATGGGCTTTGAATGGTCCTCTCGGGTTTAAATATGCAGTCAGCAACACCATCGATATCAATGGCAGGTATTTCGAGACAGGTACTTCTTATGCAAATCACACGAGGGAGCTCCTGCTTTCTACTGCGTATTTTCTCAGAAGAATGCGCCTCCCGGGTTATCCGGAAGGTTATCCCGCGTATGATGACAGCCGCTTTGCTTTGTTTTCTCTCGACTTTTTTACAGGTGTACAGGTAGCAGGGCGGCTTCCTCTGTACGGGGATGCCGGACCGGACCGGCAACTTGTAGAGGACGGCAGGATATTTGATAAGGGAACCCTGCATGCGGCACATGAGTTTTACAGGTTCAGTGGTAAGCCGGAGGTACGGGATGCGGCTTTGAAGACGGGCGCGGCGATGCTGGAGAATATACCGGATTCCTTTAAGTTTATGGGCGCTAATCTGTTTTATCTGTCAGGTTGGGAGGATTTTGCAGGAAAGGCAAAAGCAGCCGGCCGGCAGGTTAGAAAGCCAAGGGCCACTTTACTTTTTGATTATGGTACCCTCATCCTTCGGTCGGGTGAGAAGCAGACCGAGAGAGCTGCTCTGCTTCGGTTTGGCCCTACGTTGAACCATGGACAGACAGACGAACTTGGACTCGCTTTTTATGCAAGGGGGCGTGAATTCTCATTTGACCCGGGATATTACAATACACACTTCCGGTTCGGGTTTACCACCTCAACTGTTGCGCACAATGTGCTGGTGGTTAACCGGCAAAACCAGTTGAGATGGCCCGCTCCCGGGGGAGATCTGCAGACCTGGACGGAGGGCCAGGCTTTCAGGTCGGCGGCCGTGAACAATCCGCAGGCCTACGCCAACCAAAAGTTGGAAGAGTACAAACGAAGGATAGCACTCGTCGATCTTTCAGAAGAGGAAAGCTACGTTATCGATAACTTCTGGGCGCGGGGCGGAAAGGAATACGACTACAGTCTGCACGGTATCATCAAGGGAGATTTTAAGCTTCTGCCTGGTTCAAAAGCAACACTTTCCCAAACTACAGGAGGTTCCGTATACAGTGAGCACCTAGATTACGCAGCCGACACCGATCCCAATGGTCGGGTGACTTCCTTTCCGGATAAACCTTTTTACTTTGCACCTCCCGGTGAAGGATTCGGTTATCTGAGCAAGCCGGGCTATTATGCGCTGGAGGGCGGGGTTGATATGCAATGGGCGGCGGACGACGGAACCGGTCACACCATGTATGCTTCCCATTTTGCACCTTCCGGGGCCCGCTTGATCACAGCTGCAGGGCCGCAACCTCGGGCAGACATAAAATCTACTTACGTACTTTCCAACCTTCGTACTTCGGTGTCCGAAACAGTAAGGTTTACCACTGTTATTTTTCCAACAAAGGGAGCAATCCCTCCCGCCAGAGTTGAAGAACTGAAGCCTTCAGGAGATAGTAAAGGAGCCTTTGCCTTACGTATTGTTCCGGGGTCCACTGTAAGCAGTGAGATCAGAGAGCATCTCTACATCGCCTCCAACCGGCCGGTTGCGGATGTTTCGTTTTCGAATGAACTCTCCTTTTCCGGTGAAGAGGCATTCGTGGGACTCAATGCGGGCGGACATGTGGTGTCTGCTTCAGTCACAGGAAAGGGACATCTCCGTAAAGGTAGTTTTTTACTCAGGGCAGACCCACTGTTTTCAAAACCCCTGT
>CAZAVR010000107.1:7025-7285 GCA_964488435.1 uncultured Cytophagales bacterium
AAAGTTCTTGCGATCGAAAACCAGCCGCTTCGGATTTTGGTGGATGCGCCGTATCAGTTGACGAAGCACCTTGCCAACAGCATCATAAAGGTGTCCAGGCCGGATATGGTCCGCCCCTTTGTCTTACGGGTGGACAGCAGTACAGCGGCTAAGCAGAATAGCTGGCTGGTCATGGAAGCAAGCAGCAACGTGCATGCTATCGGTGTTGTAGAAGCGTATGATGGTTCGTCAGCGACCATACGCACGGGGTCTCCGTTTCC
>CAZAVR010000107.1:7295-10532 GCA_964488435.1 uncultured Cytophagales bacterium
TTTCCACATGTCCGTCCTTATACGTTTAACTTCAATGCCGAAACAGGCATGAGTGGTCGCGCAGATAACATCCCTGATAACAATGGGGGGTATAACGGGTTCTGGTTGTTTAGCAAACAAGGAAAAGTCAAGGCCGGGATAAAGTCGATGACAGAGAAAAACACGAAAATAGCGCTTAGTGAATCCGTCGGGGAGCCTGCAGCAGGAGATGAATTCGAGATCAGGCTGCTGGATGTCGGCGATCAGCTGGAGGTGCCGGTTTGGGGGCAGGCGGTAAAGTCGGCCAAAGGAAGCTGGAGGACGGCCGGTCCTTCGAAAGTAACGATAAAAAATAGATAACCGGAACGTCTTAGCTGCATAGCTGATGTTGTAAAAAGACAGATTCATGCTTACCCGACGGCAATTTCATTCAAAATCAATAGATTTGCGCTTGTTCTGGATAATTGTTTATGAGTAACCTCTTCAAATCAAAAATAGTGAGTGCCGCCTCCAGGCTGGTGTTTGGTATTATTATCATAGCATTGGCTCTCCTGGGCATGGAGTCAATCACAGGGAACGGTGACGGGGTCTGGAAAGATATTGCCATAGTGCCGGTCACGTTTAATCTGATTGGCTGGATTTCAGGGTTGTCCTTTGTTGGGGCGTTACTGGCAAAGGCGCCTTCGTGGGTTCAGAACCTTTCTTTGTCACTTGCGTTTTTGACAGGATCTTTGTTTTTGATCGATTGGACCGTCGGTAAAGTTAAACCTATGCTGGCGCAAAATAGTGAAGCCGGGAGTCAAGAGGTGTTGTCAGGTCCCGATTACCAGGCGAGCCATATACCTGACCCGATTCTTGGACTCCGTGCGAAGCCTGATATGAAGTTCGAATGGGTCAAGACCCTCAATGGCAAGCCCGTTCAGCAGGCATTGATCAACACAGACAGGTATTCCAGAAGAAAACGTGTACCCACTGACGACAGTGTATCACGGGATCAATTTGCTGTATTTTTTGGCTGTTCATTTACATTTGGTGATGGTTTGAATGATAATGAAACCATGCCATACTATTTTGAAAGACTTAACTCCCGATTTGAGTCATATAACTATGCCTTTTTCGGGTATTCTTCCAGGCACATGCTCACTTGGATTGATAAGTTTGACCTGGAAAAACAGATCAGTCAGAAGAAAGGTTTTGGAGTGTATATTTATATCAATGACCATGTGAACCGAAACATACCCACAGCCGGGTGGATCAGTTTTTATAATGGTCTTTTTCCTGATATTGATAAGTCAACACTAGAACACAAGGGTGTTTACAGGGAGAATCATCCCCTGTTGTACAAAGCGGGTATGTGGTTATTCGATAGCAATATCCGGCGGAATTTCAAAATAGACTTCCCCCTCAGGCAAAGGGATAAGGACTATAAGCTCACAGCTGATCTGATCAGGAAATCTGCAGTAGATTTTAAAAAGAAATTCCCCGGGTCCGACTTTTATGTGGTGTTGTATCCGGGGACGCCGGAGAGCGACCCTATCCGGAAGAATCTGACCGAGCGTGGCGTCAGATTTTTCGATTATTCAAAGCTGTTCCCCTTTCCCGCAAAGCAGTATCAGCAAACGCATGACGGGCATCCGAATGCTTTGGCCCAACGTCTGGTAATGGAAAGGTTTACCAGAGATATCCAGGGTAAAGTTGCTGCATTGGATTGATCCTGGTGTAAGTGATAACTACAGTTTTTTATGGGGGACGATCTTGCTCCGCTGTGTGGTTTTCTCTTTTCAGATGTGCGGCTTTCGCTTTCCGTTGGGCGGAGTCGAAGCTAAAGTCCCGTGAGACACTGGCCACGGAGCAGGTGATTTTCACTTTCCGCTGGGTGAGCGGAGTCGAACCCAGGAGTCAATAATGGGCCCAACCCAAGCCGCAGTTTCCTGACAGCGCTAAAAAAAGCCCCGCCAGAAAGGAAGGGCTTGAATATAATAATCAGATATCCTACGCCAGTACACTTACCAACTGTTCCAGGATAAGCTTTCCGTCGGTATTGCCCATGGCTTCATCCGAGGCACGCTCGGGGTGGGGCATCATACCGAAAACCCTTCTGCCGGCATCACATACTCCGGCAATATTTTCAAGGCTGCCGTTAGGGTTGGCTTCGTCGGTTATCCTTCCTTGTGCGTCGCAGTACCTGAACAGCACCTGGTCGTTGTCGTTGATGCTTCGGAGTGTTTCGGCATCGGTATAAAAGCGGCCTTCTGCATGTGCAATGGGGATCTTTAACGCTTTTTCCTGGTCAAGGCCTCCCGTAAGCAATGTGTTGGTGCTTTGCGACTTCAGGTAGATATTTTTAGAAATAAATTTCTGTCCGTTATTCCGGAGCAAGGCGCCCGGTACGAGGTTGGCTTCACAAAGCACCTGGAAACCGTTGCAGATGCCCATCAGGTAGCCGCCGCGCTTTGCATGGGCGATCACTTCGTTCATGATGGGAGAGAAACGGGCAATGGCTCCGGAACGCAGGTAATCACCATAGGAGAAACCACCCGGAAGAATGATAAAATCACAGTTCTCAAGGTCATGACTTTTGTGCCATAGCTTCACCACCTCCTGCCCCAGGTTGTGCCTGAGGGAGAATACCGTATCGTCGTCACAATTGGAACCTGGAAAAACCACTACGCCAAATTTCATATCGAAATAAAGGAATACATTAAGAATGATTAACAGAATGCTGCAAAGATACCAAAAAACCGGCAGTTTTTTTGAGCGCTGTGAGAAACTTCGCGCCTTAGCTGCTCATGTGAACGGTTAGCGCGGCCGGCTGGGGTGGTACGATGCCATCGAGAACAAATTGTTTGCTGATGTATTCATTTATGAAGTAGAATGTGTCCCAATAGTGTTCGCTTTTGCTCCATACCCTGACATCGAAGAAAATAGCGTTCTCAGTAAGCTTGCTGACCAGGATATCATGTGGTTCTTTCAAGGCGGTCGGGCACAGCTCTACTACTTTCCGGATTGAGGCCCTTACGGCATCTACCCCATTGCCGGCACTTGCTGCAAACACAAGATCTACCCGGATACGTCCTTTGGCAGAGATATTGGTGACGGGCCCGGTAGACAGGGAACTGTTGGGGATAATGATGGTTCTGTTGTCCGGGGTTACCAGGGTGGTGTCGAAAACGCGTATTTCCTCAACGACTCCCGTGAAATCCTGTGCAGAGATCAGGTCGCCGACCCTGAAGGGTTTGAAAATAAGAATAAGCACCC
>CAZAVR010000108.1:0-7564 GCA_964488435.1 uncultured Cytophagales bacterium
TACTGTGACTAAATTGATTTCCAATTTTAGTCCAGCCTTTTAGGGGGCTAAGACACCCTCTTTCCCTTTTCTACAAAAACATCTGCTGTACTCATAACTGTTCTTTTTATGTTTGTCGGTATTTCTTCCAGGAGTTCAATAATCTTTTCTTCCTCTAGCTCGCTTACTTCAAATGTATAAACAAAAAGAGTAGTCTGCAAGTTCTGCTGCGCATCCATTGCCAGCGCTAGTATTTTTGGAATCCACTCTACCAGTTGCTCCTTTAACTGACTGTATTTCAATGCCAGGAGTGACGCTTGCAAGAATTTATTCTCTAACATCTTAATGTCTTCATCCGGGATCTCCCCCAGATCGTGGTAGATGTAGTCGTACTCCGGAATGAAAGGGCGCAGTTCCTCATCGAGGTTTTTATAGAGGGTGAGCAGCGTCCTATACCGCCATTTTTCTTTTCCATGATATAACAGAATCGGGATGATGGGCGATAGCGTCTTTTCCTGCGCGATTTGTTTGAGATGACCGGAAAAGAGGTAGCTCCCCAGCTGAACCGGCGTGAACCTCTCCGGTTTGCTTTTGTGTTCGAGCAGTAGAGAGATTTTCAGCTCTTTGCCACTGCTTTTTGAACGGCAAGTGTATACGATGTTACTGATTGTTTCGCGGAGTTCTTTGGAAATGTAGGAGTCCGGGAGTTGGGTGAGGGTTGATAAATCTAAAAGTCCCTCTAAATGCCTTGGCAGACAGTGTCTAAAGTAGCTTATGGCTATTTCTTTGTCGGAGAGAATAGCTCTAAGGAATTTATCGTGTATGGAGGCAATGTCAGTCATGGGTGTATGATTGTGGAGTAAAGGTCCTACTTTTCAGGGAAAAGGTAATGTCGGAGATTACCTCAATTTGGTAATAAATTTAAGGAGGCCACAAATGCACGAATTCATAGATAGTCACTGAGCTCGTAGTACGATTGTCTGTCGAAGGGCTGCCATCAAATCTGAACCCGGTAACTTACCGAGCTGCGAAGTTTTTTGGCACATCGGCAACGATTTAGATTTGTCCGGAACCAAATTCAGATACGATGTCTAATCAGACTACCACCCGTAGCGGACAGAAACTTTCTGTTTCCAGACCCGCCGAAGCTCCCGAACCCACACCCCTGCAACAGATTTTAGCTCTGCTGAACATACCCGTGAGTCCGTTTCAGAACTTTGACCAGGAAAAAACCGTGAACATTATAGGCAACCCTTCAGCGATTTCAAAGGCACTTCGTCGGCCGTCAACATCAGGCCCACATTCAACAACCCGACCGAAGGGATCGTGAAGCTGCACGAGGAAAAAATGGAGTTGTATGAGCGGATGCTGAAAGAAAAGGACGAGCAGATCGCCCGGATCAGGCAATTGAGGGAACAGCAATAGCGGGTTACGTTTTTTTTCGGCCACTAATGCACCGGGCGGCGGACCGCGAATAATTTTTTAAATTCGTGGACTTCGTAGCATACACACTTATACTAACCAATATCCCCATGGAACTACACACCTCTTTTATCACCGAGATCAAGACGCTCATCCTGCAAAGCAGGGAGCAGGCCATTCGCGCCGTCGATCACACCCGTGTGCTGATGTACTGGAACATCGGCAGGCGCATTTTCGAAGAAGAACAAGCCGGTAAAGAACGGGCCGACTATGGCACCTACCTCATTAAATCGTTGTCCGTGGCTCTGCAACCGGAATTCGGCAGCGGGTTTTCGGTACGACAGTTGGAGTTGATGCGCCAATTCTACAAAATATTTCCAATTGCGAACTCACTGCGTTCGCAATTAAGCTGGACACATTACCGACTGCTTATTCGAATCGACAATGAGTCAAAAAGAGAATACTACCAGCTCGAAGCTGCCGGCAACAACTGGACTGCCCGCCAGCTGGAACGGCAAATTAACAGCCAGCTTTACGAGCGGCTTTTGCTGAGCAATGAAAAAGAAAAAGTGCTTGCGGTAGCGCGGCGTGAGAAAAAACCGGTAGATCCGACCGAGATCATCAAAGACCCGATGATACTCGAGTTCCTCGGCCTGAAGCGCGAAGCCAACTGGTACGAAAAAGACCTGGAATCGACGCTGATAGCGCATCTTCAGGATTTCTTGCTGGAATTGGGCAATGGATTCTCCTTCGTAGCCAGACAGCGGCGTATACACATCGAAGGGGACGAGTTTTTTATCGACCTCGTATTTTACAACCGACTACTACAAAGCTTCGTATTGTTCGAAATCAAAACCCATAAGCTTACCCACCAGGATTTGGGACAGTTACAGATGTACGTAAACTACTACGACCGCTTTGAAAAACAAGACTTCGAGAACCCGACCGTAGGCGTATTGCTCTGCGCCGACAAAAACGACGCCGTCGTAAAAATCACCCTTCCGGAAAACAATAAATCCATCGTCGCGAGCAAGTACCAGCTATACCTCCCGAGCGAGCAACAATTGCTGGACGAGTTGAAAAATGAGCTGGGCAGGTTGGATAGGGAACCTCGGTAAGCTGTTTTTTTATGGAAAATCTCAGACATTTTAATTACAGAAATATTCGTTGTCATGATAAAAAACATCGATCAAATAGCAATGAAAGCATTCTGGAAGTGGGTAGAATCTGTACAACGACAGATACCGGGTTTCCAGATTGAAGAGGAGAACGAGCGGGAAATCATCGAGGATTTTACTGACGTCGTATACGACGCCTTACGATCAGTAGATGAAGAATATGGTAAGCCGCAAACCTGGTATGAAAATTTTCAAATGATGGGCCACATAGATGGCTATGTTCAGGGAAGCATTTCGACACACTGGTCATACAAATATTTACCTCTTCCTCCCTATTTGGAATACCTGATCTGGTTTCTGGCCTTTAAAGATTACGCCAGGGTCCACGAAGACGCCCGCATCAAAGTAAATCGGTTATATACGCATTACAAGAAATATCGAATTATAGGGAGCACCGATCACTATCTGAAAGAGACTGACCAGTTGGAGTCTCATCAGTTGATTTCTGACTTACAAGTGGATCTGAATTGGAAGAATTTTGAAAGTATTTTTAAAACATTTTACGAAAAGGATATTAGACGAGCTATGTCGGGTTACAAAAATATCGGTTATGAAAATAACACCAGATTGTTTACGTATGACGAATTGAAGCTGATTTATAAACTTCGGAGAAGGAGGAAAAAAAAGCTGATATAGGCATCCTTAGGTCAGAGCAAGTGATAATGCTTGGGGCGTTTCCTTTCTAAGGACAAGCTATTTGGATTTTTCGAATAGCTGCCGACAATCATTCAACGTAAAGCCGTCGGGGAGGTGCCGTTTTTCCGGGAGAAGGTTAGTAACAAATTTAAGGAGCCGCGAATCCCCTAATTCGTGCATTAGTGGCTAATTTTCCCATTACTTGCTACATCTCCTAATCAGAATCCTAAAACTTTTAATACCTCTGCCCTCACAGGATCAGCCCTTTTCTTTTAAACTCAACTTTTTTGCCTTAACTTCGTCACCTTGGCGAAAGCAGATCTGATGAGAAAGGCCCTGTTATATTTCATGCTTGTCCTTGTAACGCTTGACACCACTTCTCTGTGTCAGTTTTTCAAGCTGCCTTCCCTTGTCCGGCATTTTACCGAGCACAAGTCGCTAAACAGCGATATTGATTTCATGGATTTTCTGGCGATGCACTATTGGGGAGAGGACCTCGATGACGACGACGACGAAAAAGACATGCAGCTTCCTTTTAAAAAAATCGATCTGCAGCAGTCGGTCTTCCTCTACGTTGCGCCTTATATTTCCTACGCTTTCCAAAAGCTGAGTCGGCCAGAGAAGCCGGACTACTGTCCCGGTCGTACGCAGGTCGCCTACAATACCCTTCTGGATTCTCTTTTCCGTCCTCCGCGGGTCTGATAAACTACATGTTCCATCAGGTGTAATGCCTGATTCTGTGCTATGCGACACACTTTCCAGTGTGGCACCTACCGGTGCGGCCGCATGTGCTTATTTGCCATGTATTTATCAGAACAGACATGCTTACCCAACTCATACAATTTTCAGTTAAAAACAAGCTGGTCATCGGGATCCTTATGTTGTTATGGATCGCATACGGGTCCTACCAGGTGAGGCAGCTTCCGATAGATGCCGTTCCGGATATCACCAATAACCAGGTCCAGGTGATCACGTCTGCACCTGCCCTGGGCGCGGAAGATGTAGAAAGGTTGATCACCTTTCCTATAGAGCAGGCGCTCAGCAACATTCCCGGACTAAAAGAATGCCGGAGTATGTCGCGTTTTGGCCTTTCTCTGATTACCGTTGTTTTCGACGATGGTTCGGATATTTACCGGGCAAGGCAGCAGGTGATGGAAAGGCTTTCACAGGTGAAAATCGATGAAAATGCAAGTACCCCGCAACTGGCGCCTCCCACAACCGGCCTGGGAGAAATATACCAGTATATTCTTAAGCCGAAGAAAGGCCATGAAGGAAGGTATTCTCTGGCCGACCTGCGCACCGTTCAGGATTGGACAGTGAAAAGGCAGCTGCTCGGTACACCGGGAGTGGCCGATGTGTCCACCTTTGGCGGGGAATTGAAGCAATATGAAGTGGCGGTACAGCCCACCCGTCTGGCGGCCTTTCACCTGTCTATAAATGATGTGTTTACCGCCTTGAGCCGCAACAACCAGAATGCGGGCGGCGCTTACATCGAAAAGGGCCCAACGGTACTGTATATTCGCAGTTCGGGTTTGGCCCGTACGATGGAGGACATCAGTAACATTGTCGTAAAAAATAACCCGAACGGCACGCCTGTCCTGGTCCGCCATGTTGCGGATGTGCGGTTAGGCGCTGCCACCCGGTACGGGGCGCTGACACTCGCGGGTCAGGGTGAACTGACCGGAGGAATCGTGATGATGCTGAAAGACGCCAATTCGTCGGAAGTGATCAAAAATGTAAAGGCCAGAGTCTCCGAAATTCAGCGTACACTCCCCGACGGACTCGAAATAGAGCCATTCCTCGACAGGACGAAAATGGTTAACAATGCCATCTCTACGGTAGAAACGAATTTGCTGGAAGGTGCGCTGATCGTAGTCCTTGTTTTGGTGCTGTTCCTGGGTAATCTCAGGGCAGGTCTGATCGTGGCGTCGGTGATCCCGTTGTCCATGCTTTTTGCCATTACCATGATGAACCTGTTCGGTGTAAGTGGCAATCTGATGAGTCTCGGTGCCCTGGATTTCGGATTGATAGTAGATGGGGCGGTCATTATTGTCGAAGCCATTCTCCACCATCTTCATACTTCTCCAAAATATGCCCGTGTAAGCCTGATTCCCAGGGAGGAAATGGACGGGGAGGTAGCCGGTTCCGCTTCACGCATGATGAATGCTGCGGTTTTCGGTCAGATCATCATACTGATCGTTTATCTGCCTATTCTTTCTCTTTCGGGTATAGAAGGCAAGATGTTTAAACCCATGGCCCAGACGGTAGCCTTTGCGGTAATGGGTGCCTTTATCCTTTCGATTACCTACGTCCCCATGATCAGTGCGCTGGTGATCAGCAGAAAAGTATCCCATAAACCCAATGTGTCGGACCGGGTGATGAAGCGGCTGGAAATTGTTTATGAAAGGATGCTGTCCACTGTGCTGAGATTCAAAAAAGCCGTGGTTCTGTTTGCTTTTGGTCTGTTCGGGATAGCACTCGTGCTATTCCTTCGGATGGGAGGTGAATTTATACCTCAACTGGAAGAGGGAGACTTTGCTACAGAAACCAGGTTGCTGGTGGGGACGAATCTGAGTACGACGATCGACGCCTTTAACCGGATCACGGAGCGCCTGCAGAAAGATTATCCTGAAGTAGAGAAAATCGTATCCAGGATCGGTAGTGCCGAGATTCCGACGGATCCCATGCCCATAGAGGGCGGGGACATGATAATTGTTTTAAAGGACAAAAAACACTGGACAAGTGCCGGAACTTTCCCTGAACTGGCCGAAAAAATGGCCGCTACCGCGCAGGCCGTTGTCCCGGGTGTTACCACAGGATTTCAATACCCTGTACAAATGCGATTCAATGAGCTGATGACAGGGGCCAAACAGGATGTGGTTTGTAAAATTTATGGGGAAGATCTGGATAAGCTCGCGCATTATGCGGGACGACTTGGGGCTATTGCGCATACCGTGAAAGGTACGGCAGACTGGTACATAGAAAAAGTGACCGGTATGCCGCAGGTGGTGATCGACTTTAACAGGGCAGAAATCGCCAGATACGGTTTGAATATCGACGACATCAACAGGACCATCAACGCTGCTTTCGCCGGTGCTGCGGCCGGTCAGATATATGAAGGCGAAAAGCGTTTTGACCTCGTAGTCAGAGTGGGCAGTGAAGGCCGGAGAAGTATCAGTGATGTGCAGAATCTTTTGATATCCGCACCATCTGGGGTACAGATTCCTTTGTATCAACTGGCGTCGGTTAAAGAAGTTGAAGGACCGAACCAGATCCAGCGGGAAAATACACGCAGAAGGATCATCGTGGGTTTTAACGTCCGTGGACGGGATGTGGAGTCGATTGTCGGGGAGCTGCGTGAGAAGGTGGATGCAGGGCTCAAAATGGATCCCGGCTACAGTGTCAGTTACGGAGGGGCGTTTGAAAACCTGCAGCAGGCCAAGGCCAGGCTGACGGTGGCTGTTCCGGTCGCCTTACTCCTGATTTTTATTCTGCTCTATTTTGCATTTTCCTCGGTTAGAGACGGATTGTTGATTTATACGGCGATCCCGCTGTCTGCCATAGGCGGTGTATTTGCTTTGGCCCTGAGAGGTATGCCATTCAGTATTTCGGCCGGGGTAGGATTTATCGCACTTTTTGGCGTTGCCGTATTAAATGGTATCGTGCTCCTCTCCGAATTCAACCGGCTGAAAAAGGAGGGAATGATTACGGATACCTTGCAACTGGTGCTGACCGGAACATGCAATCGTTTACGACCGGTGTTGATGACGGCGTTTGTGGCGTCGCTTGGCTTTCTGCCCATGGCATTGAGCAATGGCGCAGGTGCCGAGGTGCAGCGCCCTCTGGCCACGGTGGTGATAGGCGGTCTGGTTACGGCTACTTTTCTGACGTTGTTCGTTCTGCCGGCTTTGTATATTCTCGTGAGCGGCAGGCGCATGATTTCCGTAAAGAAAACCGCTGTGATGGCACTGTTGCTATTTGCAGGGAACAACCTGTCCGCACAGGAGGTTCCGACATCGCTTGATCTCGGGGATGCGTTGAAAATGGCCCTACAAAACAATGGAAAAGTAAAGGCTTCCAGATGGAATGAACGATCAAGGGAAATACTTCAGGGCAGCGCATACGATCTTCTCAAAACCAACCTGGATGCGGACTACGGACAGGTGAGCAGTATTCACAACGACACGAGGATAGGGATCGGTCAGTCGTTCAGTTTTCCGACGGTATATAGCCATCAGCGTAAAGTGTTACAGTCGAATTACAAGGCGGCAGGCGCTGAACGGCAGTTGACGGAGTTGGAGGTAAAAGCCGAAGTTCGTCGCCTAGCATATACTTTTGTGCTGCTCAGT
>CAZAVR010000108.1:7574-10464 GCA_964488435.1 uncultured Cytophagales bacterium
AGACAGTATCTATGCTGGTTTTGAACAGAGGTCGAACCTGCGCTTTGAAAAAGGCGAAGCCAATATTCTGGAAAAAACAACGGCCGCTGCCCGTCGCCAGCAAATGACCAACCAGCTGAACCTGCTTGCGGAAGATCTGGAGATAGCCCGGCGCGAGTTTAATTTTCTTCTGCAGGCGGGACAGGCATCTTACATACCATCTGTAAAAACATTAAAGATGGATGTACAAGTCTACTTGTTGGATACGGTGGGTGTAACGGCGGAAAATCCTATGGTAAAACTGGCCATGCACAGGTACGACGCGGCCGGCTTTGCCTGGAAAACGGAACAGGCCCGGCTTCTTCCTGAATTTAAGGTGGGTTACAATAACCAGAGTCTGATTGGCGTGCAGCAGATCGCCGGAAGGGAGCAATATTTCAATTCCGGAAAGCGGTTCAGTTATGTTACCGTCGGGGTGGGTATTCCCGTTTTTTCAAAGGCATCAAATTCCAGAATAGCCGCAGCAAAAACAGAGTGGGAACGGAGCCGCACCGAGGCAGAATACGCAGCGCAACAGACCGCGACAAGCCTGGCCAATTCCGTTAGAAACGTGCAAAAGTATCTCCATAGTCTGCACTATTACGAATCGCAGGCATTAAAGAACGCCGACCTGATATTGACCACAGCCGACGGGCAATTCAATGCTGGTGTGATTGATTACCTCCAGTGGGTAATACTTGCGGACCAGGCCATAACCATCAAGGCAGAATACCTTAGCGCTATAGATGCGTACAACCAGGCTGCCATAGCGCTCACAAAATTGAACAACCAATAAAAACCGATATTATGTTACGATACATCATCTTTTCTATAGCGATTGTTCTCCTGTCATCGTGCGGAAGCACTTCGGAAGAGCAACCGGCAGCAACTGAAAGTCAAAAGGAGGGAGCAGTTGACGTTCACACCGTTTCATTCAGTGATGAGCAACTGAAATCTGCAGGAGTAGCGACCGGTTTCCCGACAGAGGAAACAGCCAGTGGTATTCTTTCTCTTCAGGGTAAAATCGAAGTGCCGCCGCAGAGCACGGTAAGTTTAAGCTTTCCCCTGGGAGGGTATCTGCGCGCAACGAAAATGTTGCCAGGTGCGCGGGTAAGGAAGGGTCAGGTGCTGGCCGAACTGGAAGACATGGAGTTTATTCAATTGCAGCAGGACTATCTGACGGCGAAAGAGCGCTTCGCACTTGCTGAAACGGAGTACAGCAGACAGAAAGATCTGAATGCGAGTAAAGCAAGCAGCGACAAGGTATATCAGCAATCACGTACTGAAATGGAGACACAGCGGATTCTCATGAACGCACTCGCGCAAAAGCTGCAGCTCATAGGGATAGATCCCGTTAAGCTGCGGGCCGACAATATATCAAAGAGCGTGGCCGTCGTTTCTCCCATCAATGGTTTTGTTTCGGCGGTCAATGTCAATGTGGGAAAGTATACGTCGCCTACTGATATGCTGTTTGAGCTGGTGGATCCGCGTGATATACATCTGATGTTACACGTTTTTGAGAAAGACCACAGCCGCTTGTCCGTAGGTCAGAAAGTAAAGGCCTATACCAACGGGAACCCGAATAAGAAGATGGATGCCGAGATTATTCTGATCAGTAAAACGCTCGATGAAAACCGGATGGCAACCATTCATTGCCATTTTAAAAACTATGATCCGGCATTGGCACCGGGGACTTTTATGAACGGGGAGGTGGAAACGGGAGGTCGTATGGAGCTGGCTGTTCCCGAAGAGGCGGTGGTGCGTTGGGAAAACAAGTTTTATGTTTTTGTCGAAAAAAGGAAAGGTGAATATGAGATGGTCGCGGTAACTCCCGGTGTGGCAGGCAACGGCCGACAACAGATTCAGTCGGCGAGTTTGAAAACGAACACTCCTGTTGTTGTCGAAAATGCCTACGCTGTTCTGATGAAAATGAAGAATACGGAGGAGGGAGAGTAGACAAGAAAGGGTGCTTGCGGTGAACCCGATGGTACAGTTTGAACGCCGGGTGCATATATTTGTGTTTTGCTCGCCGATTAATGCCGTCTGTGACCATGAGACCTTCTATTTCTTTATTGACCTTAGGTGTGGCCGATCTGGAAAAGTCGGTTGCCTTTTACCGGGACGGGCTCGGATGGCCTACAGATGGATTCGTGGGATCCGAGTTCCCCTATGGTGCTGTCGCCTTTTTCGACCTCCAAAGCGGATTAAGGCTGGCGCTCTGGCCAAGAAGGAGTATAGCAAACGACACGGGTATTTCCTTAAGTTCACCTTCATCGTTGGAATTTACACTGGGACATAATGTCGCAAGCCGGGATGAAGTAGATAGGGTAATGAATCTTGCGGGGAGTGCCGGTGCGACTATCGTCAAAGTGGCAGGAGACACTTTTTGGGGTGGTTATGCCGGTTATTTTCAGGATCCTGACGGTCATCTTTGGGAAGTAGTGTACAATCCGGATTTTATACCTGTATAGGGGATGTTGTCATTTTTGATTGATTGGAGATAATGCTCGGCGGAATATTATTCTGTTTTCTGCTTTTATTTCTTTTTTTTTGCGTAAATATTTAGGGGTTTTGTAATTATTGAAGGAATATTCTTCCGATTGGGTTTCGTTAGGGGAAATTTAATTTGGTTTTAAGGGGGCTGGGTCAAGCTAAACGTAGACAATTGTATACACCGAGGTACGGTTTTGAATTACGTTTTCCTGGCAGATTAAAATGCGGTTTTTTTGATCATATAGTGCTAAATATTTTTGTAGTTTTATGAGAAGTCTTGGATGGTGCCGGTTTTTAATAAATTTCATCTGGCGTGTAAATCAATAGGTAACCTCTAAAAACTACTTTTCCCTGTCCGATTCTTTTTTCTTAAAATTTT
>CAZAVR010000109.1:0-10414 GCA_964488435.1 uncultured Cytophagales bacterium
ACAAGTTATCGTCTTCCGTACTTTCTGATTAATTGATAAACCAATCCGACAGCGAGTAAAATAATGAAAATACCCGCCCATCCCGAAAGCAAAGAAGCTTTGACAATCAGACGAAATGAAGCACTGGCATTTGCTGTTTGGTTTTTGGCACTGAAAGCGGAAACATAATCTCCCGCAATCGTCTTTTCAGGTACATTGACGGTGGCAATAACTTCCGTCGAGCTGCCGGGTTCTATACGGTCTATTTTAGAAGGCTGGAAGATAACGTCCCATTTGGGAGGTGATTGCGAGGTTAGTTCCACATTTTCCAGGGCGATCGTGCCTGAATTGCGAACGATACATTTGATTTGCCTGGTGGCTCCTTCGGTTATTTCTTCACTTAGTTTTCCGGAAGGTGTCGTCAGTTCCATGCTGTATGTGCCCTTCAATACAGCCTCAAGACCCAGTCTGATGGTGTCTCGTGCCGAAACCGCTTTCACCGGGATCTCGTATTTTTGGGGTTTAGAAGAAGGGGAAGGGTTGATTTCAATCGATATTTCCTGACTTTTTCCAGCATCAAGATACACTGCGGTAACAGGGCTGCCCATGGTCCTGTAGCTAACCTGCCACCCCGGAGGCAATTGGGCGCTTAAGGCATAAGTCCTGGAAGTACCGGAGTTGTTTAAAAGTGTAGCCGAATACCTGAATGTTTCGTTGGCCGCCGCCTCCAGGTTGAACAGACTTGTTTTAAAAGAAGATTTTCCGTCATAAGCGGTTGAAGCAGTCATCTGCGCATTGGCGGTAAGCCCGACGGTTAGTAGCATACCGGCCAACAAACGAACATTGGTTTTTTGTGGGATAAAAGAAAAAACTGACATAATCTAACAAATAAAAGTTATTACTAAGTTTCATTTATTAAAGAATGAATCCGGGAACCGGGTGGGTTGCCCGGATCAAAATTTGAGGTACGAAAATAAAAAAGTGATAAATTTTAAAAAAATTTTTGCTGTAAATTTTCTTATTCAAAAGGGAAGCACAGTGTCGGCTGACCCACCTGCTGTTCAATAGAACAGGATGCCGCGGGGGGGCACAATCGAATAAGGCAAAAGGCCGGAAGCTAGCTACCTGCTGCTTCCGGCCTTTTGATGTTGCCCTTTACGTAATTAAGCGCCTTGCTGTGCCGTCAGGCGACTATTGCGGCCGCTTTCCTGCAAATACATCTGTTTCGGGAGCAAAGGTGGTGATGTGCCTTTCTTTTTTTGTCGGGTAAACATCCTCTATGGTAATCAGGATACCGGTTTCTTCCACGCCGCCAAAGTCATCGTTGTTTGCTGTTCCGAACGACTTCATTGTCGGAGACAGGTTCATATACGTATTGATCAGTGGAGGGATATTTTCACCCAGATTCCGGATTTTTCCATTCAGCACCTTGTATCCCTCTTTGTAGCTCAATCCGTCAAAAATTCCAAGGTAGGGGGTGATGTCACCCTTGTAAAGAACCGGGTTGATGGGTGTTACCAGGTGATCGCGATCAGGGAAGTAAACCTGCATAAAATAGAGCAGCAGGTCGCGCGCCTCTGTGTTATACTGGGGGTACATAGTCACTTTGCCGAACAGGTACTTTACTTCTGGGTTGAGCCTGACAATGGCGCCGAGTCCGTCCCACAAATTGTCCAGTGAAAAAATCCCTTTACGGTTGTTGACTGCAGGCTGATACCGTGGCTGCACCCATGAACGACCCAGCTCAATTGTGTAGGGGAGGTAGTCAGACAGGAATGTGTCCGAAAAATGAAAATAGTGTGTCGTGGAAAGGTTTAGATTGCCGTGGCTATCTCTCCCTACGTTACTGCATTTGATCAGACGATACCCTGCTACCAGTTCTTCGTCTTCCGGGTTCCACACGACCAACTGGTCATAGGCATCTTCTCCACGATCATTTTCATCGATATCAACGGACAGTCCGGTTCCTCCACCGGCCCCCCGGAAGGTGATTTCACGAAGCCGCCCCACCTCAAGCAAGGTATTGGGTGCGTTGACGTCGTTGATCAGGTAAACTTCATTATTGCCATTGTTGGTATGGCGCAGGAAGGTGTTCTGGTTTAGTTCCTGCTTGATCAGATTTCGATCTATTGCTTCTACTATCTCTTGCATATACAAACGTACTTATGCCATGCGGTAAACGATACTTTTTACTTCTTCGGCCCAGCCCTGTTCCGTTTTTGACTTGTCGAAAGTACCGGAGTGAATGGCGGAACCTATTTTTATTCTGACGGTCTTGTTCTTTTGCCTGAACATTTCGTCGGGCAGAAAAAACATCTCAATATTGGATTTTACGCCGATTTTTTCTCTCATCCGGGCCAGTCCATAGAAAAAATTGGAATTACGCCCCTCTATGAAAACCGGAATTACGTCCTTTTTGTATTTTTTTGCTTTGCTGATAAAGCTTTTCTTCCAATCCAGATCTTTTATTATTCCTTTGCGTTTCCGGGAAACCAAACCTGCGGGAAATACCAGCAAGGCATTGTCGAGGGAATAGGCCTGGTCGATCAATCCGATCCCTTCACGTCCCTGCGCCCCATGTTTATTTACACCGACAAACAAAGGACCCAGATTTTTGATGTTCAAAAGGATATCGTTAACCAAAAACTTGATGTCTTTGCGGTATCTTCCAAGTGCATGCATGAAAACAATCCCGTCCAATCCTCCCAGCGGGTGGTTAGATGCAAATATTACACCTCCTTCGGCCGGGATATTTTCCGCCCCTTCCAGGATCACTTTTATACCCAGATGCTCGACGAGCGCATCCACAAATTCCAGGCCTTCCAGGTGTCCGATTAAAGACATGGTTGCGTTGATATCGTCCTGGTGTACCGTCCGTTCAATATAGCTGAGTATAAAGCCAGGTATCCATTTGTACAGGCCCGGATTCTTTTTTTTGAATACATCCCGTATGACGATATAATCTCTTTTTTTATCTTCCATTTTATCGGCAGACTGAGCTTCCTGACTTGCCATGTCCATTGATAATTTCCCGAATTTAATTCATCTTGATTTACTTTTTCCCCGTGTTAGAAGCCGGATAAGGACATTACTGCCTTTTGCAATGGGTTGAAAATCAACTATGCTATCTGACGGGAATCAATCAACTTCTACAGCCGGCAATCAGTTTTTCGTTAAAGTTGATCGTAAAAATAGGAATTTTTCATGGTTCTTCGAGCCTCTGTCTTATTTAAATCACTACGGTGTGTCCTTTATTTGAGGTTAATTAATTGTTAATTCGTTATTTAGGAGAATTCCGGTTGACAGGCAGGTTGGAAGTCGGAATAGAATTTTTCCAGCAACAGGACGGCTTATTGAGCAGCAGATCAATCAAGTAGGCAACCGGTGTGGCTCTGGGGGGCTGTCGATGTTCCCGAACAAGTTGCGCTGCAGAAGATCGAACTTATCACGCGCGGAGAACAGCCTGCTTGATTTTATCAGGAAAATTCGTTATATTTCTCTATACACATAGATTTCAGTAAGGACGTCTGTCATGTTTTCTGTTCTTTTTTTGACCATCCCACGCACGTATTTGTATAGATCTTCCTCCCATTCCAGTTCAATACGGCTTTGCCGACCTTTAACTGCAAATATGATTTGAATGTATATTTGTGAAAATGTTCCAGCCATTGCCGGTTAGGTCAGTTTGAGTATTGATTAATACGTCATCAGGAGAAAGTAACCCTTCGGGCGCGCTGCTATCAATCTACCTTTAATTTCCCGTTATTGTGGCCTCTGTCTATTTGCTAGGTAATAAAAGGGAGGTCCGGCTAACAAAAACAGCCTTAAAAAAGAATGACCCGCTTGCCGATCTTTCGGTATGCAGAAGGGGTACTTTTACAATTAAGTCACAATATTTTTTAAAACATCAAAGAGTGGGGGGGCTAAGTTGAAGGAAAGCATGGTAGAGGTGTTTTTATATAAGCGATCTTACGCGTATCCTGGCGGCATAGTGCGGTCTAAACAGCTCTATCTCTGATCTAACCGGGAGTGAGATATGTTTTGCGCCTTTGTACACCAGACCCGGGGAGAGGCACACACCTGTGCGCCGGATCCGATTCATGCTGTACAATCAGGTCTCGTGCCATCTAGACTCATTAATAGAGTCACAAAGGCAGTATTGCTAAAGAATAGCGCTACCAGAAAGTTTATTTTCGGTCGCCAAACAACCGCCCGGGTACAGGATGCGCTTTGAGGAATTCCATCATCTCTTCCCGCTTTTTGTCAAGATTTTTAGCAGGCTGCAGGGGTGCTTGCCTTTTTCCATTCCTATTCGTTTCCATGCCCGTAGTTATTTTCATTTGGTTGTTAGTTTTAGAGATTAAATATAGTTAATTCTTTTGAATACGAGAAACCTTTCATAGTTTTTCCCTGGCCGAAATCTTTCCCAGCCGGAATTGTCCGGTTGATGATCATTTTTCTGATATTCAGGTATATATCCTAAAATGTTATACCGCTCACTTATCCACGCAAGCTGAGTACCGATCCCCATCTGGTATTTGCGCGTCCTCGCGGGCGAACTGCCCCGAATATAGATCCGGGCGTATGGATGCCGCTCTATGAAATTCAGCACTTCAAAGGCCACCGTGTTGAGTATCTTTTGCATGTCCTGGTTATTGCTTCTGGCCTGGTCATCCAGATCAGACGTCGCTCTGTTCCAGTCTCCGAAGGCAAGATTATAGTCTTCGCCATTCATACATTGAAAAGCGATTCGTTTTTCAATGACGCCTTTGGGGCCTGAGCTGTAAAACCCGACCTGCTCCCGCGTAACTTTAAAGGTGCTGTACTTTTCTAAGTACATGGCCGTGATTGTTTCATAACAAAGTGTGTGTAAAAGTGTAAGTCAAAGATCGGGATTTCAAACGAAATGGCAACAGGAGAGGTTACCTCAGTTTATGGGGGTAGTTGGCCACGAATTCCATAGAAGCGCGCTTACTTGCTTTGATTTAAGCAGACAACATTTACCTTTCGGAAACTTTCAGAAGAAGCCCATCGTGCAATTGGTGCATATAGCCCTTCACGAATTCTGACGGTCGGCCGCTGCCGCTGGAATGTACAAATGCCTTGTTTAGAGCAAGGCATTTGTTGATTTAAATGGTGATCCAGTTTGAAGCCTGGAATCCCGTACAGAATAATAAAGCGACTCAAAAGTACATTCCCTGAAAGACTTTTTCAATTCTAAAATCAGTTTATAATGAAAAATCTTTCAATGGAAATTGTGAATTTCCACGCCGCCGGGATTGACGTTGGTTCCCGTTTTCATATGGTGGCTGTCAATCAGAACCCATGCGATGTGAAGGAGTTCGGCGTTTACACGGCCGACTATGAAGCGATGATTCTGTGGTTAAAAGAGCAGGGCGTAACTACGATTGCCATGGAGAGTACTGGTAGTTACTGGCAAACCCTGTTCAGTGCGCTGCAGATAGCGGGCTTCGAGGTATTGTTGGTTAGCGGTCAGCATACTCGTAACGTAAATGGCAGAAAGACGGATGTCCAGGATTGTGTTTGGATCCAGCGTCTGCACAGTCTTGGTCTGCTCAGCGGTAGCTTTTTACCAGCTGGGCATGTGCAGCAGCTAAAAACCTACTATTACCACCGTCAGCATTTGATAGAGCAGATGTCTAAGTACACTAATAAGCTACAGAAAGCCTTCCGACTGATGAATATTCGTCTGGATGTGGTGCTTAACGATATTACCGGTCAATCCGGACAGGCAATCATGGACGCAATACTGGCCGATGAAAGAGATCCCGAACTACTTGCCGGATTGGTTAGTAAACGTGTAAGAAAGAGTCGTCAGGAGATCGCCCAATCCTTGCATGGTAACTGGCGGGAAGACTTACTGTTTGAAGTAAAGGAATGTCTGTCTCTGTACCGATTGTATGAGAAAAAGCTTGAGGAATGCGATAAGCACCTTGAAAAGGTATTTGGGACGATGGAAGTTCATCATGTGAGCACACCTGTAGGCGCCCAGACTCCGATCAGGAAAGGTAGAAGCAAACATTCTACTTCATTCGATATACAATCCATTGCTTGTAAACACTATGGTGTAGACTTGTTCGCTATACCTTCCATAAGTTATAATACGGTACTTTGCCTGATGTCACACATAAGTCGGCAGGATATGACCAAGTTTGCCAGTGTGAAGCATTTTACCAGCTGGCTCAGGCTGGCCCCGAATAATAAAAAGACGGGAGGCAAGGTCATCAGCAGCCGGACGCCGAAAGGGAAAAGTAAAATAGCGCTGGCCTTGAGGCAAGCAGCCAATAGTATAGGCAATATGAAGGACCATCCGCTAACGTCCTTTTTTAAACGAGTCGCCTACAGGAAAGGAAGAGCCTCTGCAGTAACGGCTACGGCCCGGAAACTGGCCGCGATCATCTATCACATGATCGCCGGCCAGAAACCGTATCAATCTGAGCAGTCAGATGTTTACATGAACCGGATAAAACAGATCCAAATCAGGAATATAAAAATCAGGCTAAGCAAGCTAAATCTAAGCGCCGATGAGATTTTTGACATGTTTTCAACTTCTTTAATATCAGTGCCTTAAATCTTTGTTGTACAGAATGCACGAATGGTTGGTTTTCCTGAAAACGTGGCGCATTTTTTTTCTGCGCAGCTTAGTTTGCGTTTAGCTGGCTCGCGAACGCATAAGTAACTAATATCCGTGCATCTGTGGCATACTTTCGTTTTTACCACCACACTTGTGGAACTTTGTTCGCAGTATTAGGCTTCTCAGTGATATCAGGTAGTGGGCAGCGGATCAAATCTAACATGGAAAGCAAATCATAATGGAAATAGGAGTAGACAGTTTTGCGTCGGCGATGTATGGGCGTAACGAGCTGAATAGCCAGGACGCCATGGAACAGCTATTGGAACGTATAACAGCGGCTGACAGAGCCGGGCTAGATGTCTTTGGCATCGGAGAACATCATAAAAAAGAGTTTCTGGACTCTGCTCCGGCGGTGATTCTTGCCGCTGCGGCTGCCCTTACGGAAAGGATCCGATTGACAAGTGCAGTAGCCGTACTTAGCACGTCAGATCCGGTGCGGGTATATCAAAATTTTGCGACACTCGATATTATATCGAAAGGTAGGGCAGAGATGGTGGTTGGACGGGGGTCGGCCATAGAATCTTATCCCCTGTTCGGCTTTGATCTTAATGATTATGACGCGTTGTTCAAAGAGAAACTGGAATTGCTGCTTCATATCCGTGACGAAGAATTCATTACCTGGGCCGGCAAATTCAGACCTGCCTTGAAAAACCAACCCGTATATCCACGCGCCGTTCAGGAAAAGATACCTGTCTGGTTGGGGGTGGGTGGTACGCCCCAGTCGTTTGCACGCGCAGGAAGGCTGGGTCTTCCGCTGATGGTGGCAGTTATCGGCGGCGAAACGGAGCGTTTCCGGCCCTTGGTGGATATTTACAGAAGATCAGGTGAGGAGGCCGGATTCAGGCCCGACCAACTTAAAGTCGGCCTTCATTCTCCTGGTTATGTCGGTGATAGCGATGCTTCAGCTGTAAGCGATTATTACCCGGGATATGCTGAACTATGGACAAGGTTAGGAAAGGAACGCGGATGGCCGCCTGTGACCCGAAGTCATTTCGATAGCCAGATCGCCCCGAGAGGTGTATTGGTAGTCGGTGGGCCGGATACGGTTGCCCAAAAGCTGATACGCCATAGTGAGGCGCTTGGTGGGGTAGACCGCTTTACGTTTCAGATGGATAATGCCGGACTTACCCATCAGCAACTAACGCGGTCTATTGAACTTATTGGCAGCAAAGTGATCCCGCAAATCAGGCGACATTACGAAGCCGCGTCAAACTGATCCTTTATTTACTTCCGGCAAATCTGTCCAACGAAGCCCGTCCGGTCAAAAATTTGTCCGGAAATTACTTGTTTTTGTCAAAAAAAGTAACGATCTTTATTTATACGTCTGTTTTTTTGTAGATGACCGATCGGCCTGTTTTCTATAGATTCTACGCGAAAGTCGGCATTACGCATCGTGATCACTAGCCGGTTCTTACTTAGCCCCGTCTACTTCTTTAGCGCATCGTCGATTCCCGGCTAACTAATTTAAATTCAGTGTTTGAGATCGTCGGATAATAGATTTATTTTTGGCTATGAGACAGCATCTGCATCCAAAGCCATACCGTGCCTTACCGGTCTTATTCTTGCTTCTGACTAGCCGGGTAGTTTATGGACAGACCGGCTTTAGGGTACATCCGTACCTTCAGGTATATGAAAATGGTAAAACCCAGATTACTTGGTTCTGTAACAGCCCGCTTGCAAGCAGGATAAGCATAAAGGATGAACAGGGCGCCGAACTGGTCAATCGTGAGGTAAGCCCGCGAGAAACTACCGAGGTGTATTACACAGGCCAGGAACTGGGTCAGGCTATTCCCGGTCTGGATAAAGGGAGCTGGCTGGAAGGTGGCAAGGCTTACCGATACAGAATTACAGCCGATAGACTCCCCGCCGGTAAGACCTTGGAATATACGGTAACGCTTGGCACGGAGACGTTCAAATCAGGATTTAGAACTGCCCCGGATAGGAATTCCTGGCAGAAGATCAGGTTTGTAGCCTTGTCCGACTCGGAAACGGAGCCGGTCGGAAGGGTTACCCATCGCGCATGGTACCCCGGAGTTCCGTTGATAAGACCGTTTGCTGTCCCGCAACTCTGGAAGGACAAATTCGGGACCACTACAGAGCAAGGGATAGAAATTCCCAATTATATGCTGACTGAGCGTGACGGATATGCGGAAAACCTCAAAATCATCAATGCCAGGAACCCGGACTTTATGGTCATGCCGGGAGATCTGGTGCAGGGAGGTGGATACCAGCCCGGATGGGACGAGTTTTTCAGGCACAATGCAGGGGCGTTTGACAAAGGGCTTACACGGTATCCGATCATACCCGCCATGGGAAACTGGGAGAGTTTCGGGGGAGTAAGCGGAGGTTATGGATTCAATGAAAAAGGTGAATTTGCGCCGCTTGTCGGTAGAAACAGATTCCATGCCTATTTTGAAACTCCCGTCACTGACCCATTTCAAAAGCACAGGCAGAGTTACTACCGCGTGGACTACGGACCCGTTACGCTTCTGACCATGGATTCCGGAAATGGCACCCCTGACCAGAGCCGGTCGGATTTCCCGGAAGGACAAAAGCTAAAAGGTAAGCAATACACATTGCCCGGCACAGATACCCAGGAAAACTTCACAAAGGCCACGTACGATGCCGCCGGCGGAAAAGACCTGTCGGGATTTGGGCCCGGAACCGATCAATATGCGTGGCTGGAGCATCATCTGAAGGACGCCAGCAACCTGGGTCAGCTCATTTTTGTTCAATACCATCATATTCCCTACAGTTCAGGAGAGCATGGAGTGCCCATGAATCACGAGCTTTCTTCCGGGCAAGGCGGTACACCCCTTAGGGTTATTCATCCACTATTGGAGAAATATGGGGTTATAGCAGTTTTGGCCGGGCATGACGAGTTGTTTGAGCGGAGTTTTGTGGATGAGGACGGTGATGGAAAAGGGGTGCATTATTATGACGTAGGTGTAGCGGGAGATGGGATGAGAGGAGAGAAGAGAGACTGGCTGAACAATCCCCTGAACACACTCAATTACAATATTTATAAGAAATGGACTGCCGATCAGAACGCTCCGGAGAAGTGGAACACAGCGGGTGCCCGTCCGCTCCTGGAAGATGGCGGAAAGCACTACGGTCACCTGGAAGTGAATCTGGAGAAGATCATAGAAAATGGCAATGATTATGCGAAAATCAGTTTCTCCCCGGTTTACGCGTTTCCGGTTCTGGATGCGGACTACCGTCTCCTGCGTATGGAAAGGCGGGTGTATTCTGATGAAGTGGAGCTGAAAATAGCCATTAAAGGCGATCCTGCCGAACCCCGGCTTAGGGAGTCTGTTACGCTGAATCTCGACGGTTCGGGATCGGCGAAGGTCACTTCTGCAGACCTGTTTACGTCATTCGGGTCGTTCCAGGCGAGTGACTTTTCTTTGTCGAAGGATCAGTTTAATTGTCAGAATATCGGGTTGAATCTATTGAAAATCACTGCGCAGAATAGCAATAGCTCCGAAAAATGGTTAGGCGAGCTGCGAGTAAACGTATTGGATACCACTCTTCCTACACTTGTTGTAAAATCTTTTCAGGTTGAACTGGACCTAAACGGCAGTTCGGTGGCCTTGAAAGCCGATGATTTTGTTACTGCGGTCAATGATAATTGTGGCGTGACGGAGGTGTCTATAGACAAGAAAAGTGTGGGCAAAGAGGACATTGGAAAAACGATTGAGATAGAGGTGACCGCAGTTGACAAGTCCGGAAACCGGGCGTCAAAACGTACAGAGTTACAGGTTTCGGTAAAGGATGTTG
>CAZAVR010000110.1:0-10357 GCA_964488435.1 uncultured Cytophagales bacterium
CGGATTTCCCCGTATTTTTCCTGAAGCCCGGCAAAACCCTGGTTCACATCGCCGATAAGCCCTATATCTTCGCCCAGCGCCACCACCCGCGGATCACGGCTGAATAAACTGTCGAAGTAGGACCGGATAATTTCCCTGCCATCTACCGAGGGGCTATTTTCGTTATATACCGCGGGTACGGGTGTTACCAGCAGGGGCGACTCATCGGACTCGCTGTATAAATGGGAGCTGAACCGCCTTTCGTTTGCTGCTAATTCGGAGGTAAGCCAGGCCTGGAGTTCACTCCTTGCCGGTGACGGTTCATGTGCCGTGATATGCAATACTTTTCGCGCGGCAACCATGAAATCGCGGCGTATGGAAGGGGATAATTTGCCTATATCGGACTTTAAATGGGCTAACTTTTGCGTTTGCCTGCTTTGGGAAATGACCTCATCAATGAGGCGCTTCACCCCATTTTCTTCGATATCAAGCTCTTTTCTATAGGCTTTCCAGGCGGCATCGCGGGCAGCTTTGGCTGTTTGCTTTGCTTCGGCATCAAGCGCATCCAGCTCATCTTCGGAGGCGAACCCATTTTCGAGGATCCATTGTCTGAATTTTCGGTTGCAGTCAAATTCAGCCTCCCAGGCAAGCCTTTTCTTGGTTTTATACCTTTCGTGCGATCCGGATGTGGAATGTCCCTGTGGCTGGGTGAGTTCTTCAACATGTATCAGGACCGGCACGTGCTCCTCCCGGGCAAGTGCGGCAGCAGCCCGGTAGGTTTCTATAAGTGCAGGATAGTCCCAGCCTTTAACCGTGAAAATTTCTATGCCCTGGCCATCTTCATTTCTTTGAAGCCCGCCAAGTGCTTTGGATATACTTCCCTTCGTCGTCTGGTATTCGACCGGAACGGAAATACCGAAGCCGTCGTCCCATACGGACATAACCAGAGGAACCTGCAATACCCCCGCCGCATTCATAGTTTCCCAAAACATGCCTTGTGAGGTAGATGCGTCGCCTATGGTAGCGAAGACCACCTCGTTGCCATGGTGCGAAAACGTGTCCATGTAACTCAGCTGATCGTTTTTCCGGTATAGCGTAGATGCATAAGCAAGGCCCAGTGCTCTGGGGATTTGTCCTGCGGTAGGAGAAATGTCACAAATGGAATTATGTAATTGGGTCTGATCTTTCCATTTGCCATGTTCATCCAAAAGTCTTGTGGCAAAATGACCGGTCATGGACCTTCCGCCGGTATGCGGCTCGTGAGCCAGATGGGCATGTGCGTAAATCTGTGCGAATATCTGCTGCCACGTCAGGTTCCCGACGGCAGCTTCGATGGTCATATCTCTGTAATATCCTGAACGAAAGTCACCCTTTTTAAAGACCTGAGCCAGCGCAATATGTGTCAGCTCTTTACCGTCTCCGAAAATTCCGAACTTAGCCTTTCCCCCCATTACCTCCTTTCTACCGAGTAAACTTACCTGCCTACTTTCTGAAACCATTCTGTAATGTTCAAGAATAGTTTCACGGGTAAAAGCGCTATTTTCGGTTAAAGTTTCGTTAAAAAGCATATAATCTTCAAGAAAGTGCATTCAGTATTGAGTGTCAATTTAAGGCTTATTCCTTTTATTATCGACAAAAATAGAACAAATATTTTAGTGGTTCAAAAATTACAAAGCTATCGCCACTTTGTTAAAAAATGGATACTATTGGATAAAATTTGGATTAACTTTTTACAGAATTGTATAATTTGCCCATAAATCTCTTTTTTTTGAAACTTAATTTTGTCAGTATGATGTGGAAAATAATTTTGACTGGGATGGTTTTGATCGGGACGGGAACGTTGGGTTATTCCCAGAAAGGTGTCATGAAATTCAAAGAAGAGTCTCATAATTTTGGCAAAATAGAACAGGGCAAGCCGGTTACGCATGCTTTTCTTTTTAAGAATACGGGTACGGAACCCGTGATCATCAGTAAAGTGGAGGTTTCCTGCGGCTGCACAACCCCTGAATTTACACGTGATCCTGTGCTTCCGGGCCGGACCGGCACCATCAAGGCTACCTATGATGCCGCCAATTTGCATGGGTTTATAAAACCGCTTACAGTTTTGAGTAATTCGGAGTCACCAAGCATCACACTTTATCTCAAGGGGGAAGTGGTTAAAAAAGAAACACCGGCTCCCGGAGCAGCGGCCCTGAAAAATGTCCAATAGGGCGGATCAGTATCCCCCCGAATCATAGAAGGACCTGCGTCTTGTCAGTTTAAGATCCTGCAGTATGGACGAACGCGCTTTTATGGTGAAGTTGTAATTGCTTGCCCGGATGGCACTTCCTGCGAACGGCGTCCAGCTGAGGCTCATGTCCCAGCAGTGAAGATCTCTGTGTATGTTTAATTGGGTGATGGAAGGCTTAAGCGCGGCAAAGTCAAATCCGGAATTCACACTTACTTTCCATTTGGGTGTGAGGCTCAGGTCTCCGTTAAAAGTAATGGCCTGGACGACGTTGCTGGCTGCGAAGCCGGTTTTGTTCCACCCGAAATTATAACTCAGGTTGATAGACCAGGGCATTTCGAAATCGATATACATCTGGGGATTCCGGTCTATGGCCTCCAGTTGCTCGGAAGGAAGACCTGTTTTCTGAACGTTCTGCGGTGTATTTTTCTTCTTTTGTCCGGGCGAGAAGCTCGTGCTCAGCGACATATTGATGTTTTGCAGCTTGGCAAGCCCCTGCCCGTTGGCGATGGCATACCTGCTGACGCGTATCCCGGTGGTGTTGCTGGGGTATTCGGGATCCTTAATGTATATGTAAGGATCGAAGTTCATGTTGAAGTTGAAATTGAGGTTCTTTCCAAGCCGGGTATTGGCATTCACAGAAATGTTGGAGAGGTTCAGCGAATCCGCGATCAGGTTATAACTTCCGTTGATCCCGAAGTTATCCAGTAGAGAAACCTTCGTAGACTGAGTGGCCGCTGTATCGCTTTTGGACTTGAGTTTCATTTCCAGCATATTGGTGAGGCCAAAGCTGACAACACCTGAAGCCCTTCCGTTTCCGCCGGTATTGTTAATTCCTCTGAACCTGGAAAACGTACGCTCCGTGCCTTTGTCATCTATCTGGACTTTCTGATAGAAATTGAACTGATCACTGGTGAAATCGGGAGTATAGGAGAAAGATACGGAGGGGACTACTGTGTGCCTGATCGCTTCCAGGCGTCCCAGTCGCGAGTGAAACATACCATAAAAGCGGGTGTTCATCCCTGCGCTGAACGAGTAGGAATATTCAGTGCCCAGCTGATTTAAGGTATCGATCCGGATGGTGTTCTCGCCGAGGTAGGTATAGGCAAACTGTTTTGTAAATACCTCGCCCTGAAGACCTATTCCGGGCGTGAAGTTGATATATTTCAGAATTTTGAAATTAGGCAGGGAGATGGGAATAGAATATCTTCCGTTGAATTTGGCGTCACCGAGGATCGGTGAAAGATTATGTCCGTTAAAGGGAAGTACTACGTCACCTCTCGCACGAGCTGAGTCCACATTATTGGCAATTTTGAACCTCAATGTACTGTAGGAGGTATCAATCCTGCTCAAAACATTGGTAAAACCATAGCTTCCGCTGAAATCAAAGCCCAGTCGGAAGCTCTCGTACCAGCGGCCTGTCGCCCCGTTGAAAGCCAGAGGGGCAAACTGGCTGATCCCAAAGCTGAAGTCCGTTGATACATCCGTTTTGCCGCCCGACCTTCTGCCCGTTTGCTGATTAAGATCCCCGAAATTCTGGTTAACCCGGAGGGAAGCACCCGCCCTGGCCAGCTGGCCGAACGACTTGTTGTATTGAACGGAAGAACTGGCTACGTTTGAGATGTATTTCTGGGTGCTCTCTGCATTAAAGTTGTTGAAACTATTGCTGCTGATATTCACGTTGGCAGAAAACGTGGAACTTCCTCTTGCCTTCGGGTTATGCGACCAGGAAAGGCTGAAGTCATTCCGGGCATCCCTGTTCAGTAATTTGTCGATTTCATCTCCCGAAAAATTCCGGTTGTAGTTGAAAGAAAAATTTCCGTTGTACCGGTACCGGCTGGAATAAGTAGAACCTACACCCAGTCCCCAGCTTCCTGTAGAGTAAATCTGTCCTGTGACGACCGCATTTACATATTCACTAATGGCAAAGTAATAGCCGCCATTGCGCAGATAAAACCCGCGACCATTAGGCTCCTCCCCGTATTGAGGAAATATGATACCGGAAGTGCCACTTTCTTTGTTCTTCGGCAGTGGAAAAAAACCAAAGGGAAGCCCGAGTGGCAGCGGGACGTCGTTCACGACAATGTTGAATAATCCTGAAATGATCTGTTTGTTATTGACGAGTTTTATTTTCCTTGAATTAATGTAAAAATGGGGATGTTCAAGATTACATGTGGTGTACATATTCCCCATCATGTATGCGTTGCCTTCCGCATCTCTCTTTACTTTGGTGCCATGTATGAAGCCTTCCCCCTGCTGTGTGATGACACCCCGGATAATTCCCTTCTTTGATTTAAAATTATATCTTATCTCGTCAGTAGTGTAGCTTTCCCCCCCGTCCTGGAAAACAGGCTGCCCCTCGGTTTTTTTTGAGGTAGAATCAAAGGTGCCGATGGCAAATAGTTCATTGAGCGTCCAGTTTAACTTAATATAGTTGGCGGTAAGCTGAATTTTACCGTATTTTACCTGAGCTTTACCATATAGATGAACTTCTTTATTGACCACATCCATTATGGTGGAATCTTCAGCCATATATTCAACTGTGGTTTCAATGTCGCCTTTTGTCAAAGCGTCTTTTTTTGTAGAATCGGCCAGCGTGGTGAGGGTACTGTCGCTGAGGATGATTCGGTCAGGACGAGGCAAAGTCATTCCCTTTGATATCGGGAGTGATATCTGGCTATGGTTGATTGGTTTGAGAATAGGCTTGATTTCTATTTGTTTTTGCTGGGCATTTAAGCCATAAGAAAGCAAAGCAAACAGAATGCTCAACCAAATAATATAAACGGGTTTTTTCAGTTTTAACAAATAGCGTAGTTTTGCAAAGTTGAAGTCAAAATTAGCTGACAAATTGGTAGCAATATATCTCCCTTGTCGAAAATAATGTTAAAAGTTCTTAATGCATTCTGTTTATCAGCTTGTTTAGTTCTGTCAATGGCTTTTGTTTCAGAAGAAGAGCGGCTGATTGTGAAAAATAATCGTACCTTAGGCACGGTTGTTATTGACCCCGGCCACGGCGGGCACGATTCTGGTACAAAAGGAAAGAACAATCATGAATCGGACGTCGTACTCAAGATATCTCTTGAACTGGGGAAACGGATAAAGGATGAATTCCCCGATGTAAAGGTTCTTTATACCAGGACTTCGGATGTGTTTGTGGAGTTAGATGAACGGGGCGCGTTTGCCAACAGGAACGACGCCGACCTTTTCATCTCGATACATTGTAATGCGAGTCCAAGGTCGAAGGCGGTGACCGGGACGGAGACCTTTGTCATGGGGCTTCATAAGACGGAAGGAAACCTGGAGGTGGCCAAACGCGAAAACTCGGTTATTCTGAAGGAAACCAACTACAAGCAGAAGTACAAAGGTTTTGATCCCAGCTCGCCCCTGGCGTATATCATGCTCGCCAACTATCAAAGCGCATTCCTGACCAGCAGTTTGAGCTTTGCTCAGTTTGTGGAAAATCAGTTCAAAGCAGGCAGACCTAGCAGAGGGGTAAAGCAGGCTGGTTTTCTCGTACTTTGGCGAACAGCGATGCCTAGCGTTCTGATTGAAACCGGATTTCTCAGTAACCCTGACGAAGAGATTTATCTCAGTTCTGAAGACGGGCATAAAGAAGTCGCGGGAGACATATTTAAGGCATTCAGAAAGTACAAACAACAAGTCGAAAACTGAGCGCTTTTTTTTAATCATTTAGTTCAAATTTTTAGCCGTGTCCATATCCAAAGAAGCTAAGGTAGGTTTACTAGCCGTCGTTGCGATTGTATTGTTGTACCTGGGATTCAATTTTTTGAAGGGGTCTTCCATTTTTTCCAGGTCGAATTCATTTTATATCATGTATGACGATATCGACGGACTTACCTCATCAAATCCGGTTTTAGTGAACGGTCTTTCCGTGGGAAGGGTCATGGGGATTTCCCTTTTATCCGAAAACAACAACAAGCTCCTGGTGGAAATCGAGATCAGGAAGTCGGTAGTGGTAAGGGAGGGTACGGTGGCTACGCTGGCTGACGGCGGGCTCCTGGGAGGAAAGGTGATCAAGCTTGAAATGAAACCTACGGGGAGAACACTCGAAAGCGGGGATACGCTGGCTAGCCTTACAGAGGTAGGGATAGCCGGGATGCTCCAGGCCAAAGCGCTTCCGGTCCTTACACAGGCGGACTCACTGGTGCAGAACCTGAATACGGTGGCGCTCGGATTTAAAGATACCGGAAAAACCCTCAATATGGTACTCGAAAATCTGGATCATACGGGAAAAGCACTGACCGGAATCATGTCGGACAACCGCACCAAACTGGCGGGACTCGTCAACAACCTGAATCAGCTGTCGGCTTCTCTTGTGGAGACGGAGAAAGGAATCAAGCCGCTCATGTCGAGTGCAAATACTTTCCTGGATTCGCTCAATGCGCTTCAGCTGGGCCAGACAATCGCAACAGCCAATAAAACGCTGGGTGAATTAAGGGTGATCCTGGCCAATCTGGAAGCAGGTAAGGGGTCTGTTGGAAAGCTGCTGAGCGATGATAAACTTTACAATAACCTGAACCTTACACTGGTAAGTCTCAACCAACTTCTGGCTAACTTCAGAGAGCATCCGAAAAGATATATCAATGTGTCAGTTTTCGGACGTAAGACGGATCCCGGTCCGACGGTCTCTCCGATAGATACCACGCTGCGATATAAATAATCTCCAGGCCAGGTCGTTCAGTTTTACCCGGAGCTGTATCAGATCACGCTTTTCTTGGAACCGAATATTATTTCGAAAAATAGGGATTTTTGTGTTTGATGGGGTGTGATTGAGAAAATTTCACATTTTTTCGGAATTTTTCTCATCCACTGCTTATTTGTCCAAATTAAATTTTGTTTTCCATTTGACGAAGACGCTTGGGTTTATTTTGCGACGAACTGCGATCAACCAGGAATCTTTTCGACCAATATGACTGCATTTGATTGATCATAATACGTGCAAGTCATCTGCTCCATTGAAACGGACCATTTCTGTATTCCGGTTGCGGCGCACATGTTGATGAAAGTCAGGAAATCAGTCTGGCCCTGCTGATGCGTTTTTAACTCCCTTTTGAATAGTTCCATATCAGGGAACTCTGCTATCTCAAGCGAAGCATATTTTGCCGGTGCTTTTGTTACATAGTCGTGCGCTCCATAGTAGGCCGTATGGCCATCTATTACGAACGTCTCATAATGGGTGACGCCAAGGGTTTTGATTTCGGCGATGTACGCAGGAAATTCTGCTCCGGATCGTACTTTGCTGTGCGCTGTTTTGATTTGTTCAATGGTAAACATTTCTTTGGGTTTGAGTGATTTTAATGTGTTTTATGCGCAATATAATATGGTTACCTGAAGCTTTAGGCCTGTAGCCTAAAGCTTACTGCGTACAGCCTATCGCATACAGCCTAAAGCCTATCGCATACAGCCTAAAGCTTATCGCATACCGCCTATCACCTAAAGCTCACGGGTTCCCTTTTTTCTTTCCTTGCAGCCACGAGAAACCGGCCCGGAATGGTGCGATAGCCCGATACCTTTAGAGGTTGCAGGCCTGCCCTTTTCTGCCATTCCTGAATCTCGGTTACAGACCAATTGCCTGAGGTGCTCGTTAACCCGAAAAACAGATCCGTGCTGCTTCCCACCAGTTCCGGACGGGCGTGGGGCGACGGCCGTATAAATTCATTGATAATGAATATCCCCCCTGGCCTCAGGCTTCTGGCTACTTTTTCCGTTACGATTTCGTTTTGTGTGTTGGTCAGATGGTGTGCCAGACTTGACATCAGCACCAGGTCATACCTTGCTTCCGGAAGGGTAGTGTCCAGTATATCCCCTGGCTGGTAAAGAAGTCTGTCCCCCAGATTTTCACTGACAAGAAAAGGCATCGCTTTCTCAATGGCTCCGGGTAAATCTACAATTATCCCATAAAGCGAGGGATACTTTCGGCAAAGCGCTGCCGCATGAACGCCATTCGCTCCGCCGATATCCAGCATCCTGGTAGCGTTTTCCGGTACCGGGGCAAGTTTTAGAAATTCTTTCGCTTCCGTTTTTGCAGTGGCACGCATAGCCGACTGATAGAGTTCCCACTCGCTGTCTTTGAAATGATGGTGATACTCCATGCCCTTGCCGGTTTCCAGGTATTGTCCCATGGATTCAAGCCAGGGCCAGACGATCCTGTTGTTATATACGATCAGATCCTTTACCGATGTTTCCGGATCAAGTATCCATTTTTTTTGACAGGCTGGTCAGTCGGAATTTTTTCCTGGTGTACCGTAAAGTACCCCAGTGAGGTGAGGACACCCATCAACTGCCGGGTAGCCTGAGGATCGAGACGGCAACTCGCGGCGATTTGGTCAGAAGCGTAGTTCCCCCGTTCCACAGCCTGGAACACTCCACGGTCCACGGCCTCTAATACGGCTTTACAAAGGACAGGCAGCACCTGTGCATGTAAAAGGGGCAATGGTACCAGGTTCAGCTGAAGCGCTGCCCATTCCAGTACATTGTCAGGAGAAACTTTAAGTTGCATTATCCGGCCCAGTTTTGTCTGTCTAAACTCCTGTATTGGATGGCTTCCGCCAGATGTTCGATCCGGATTTCCGGAGTGCCGGAAAGATCGGCAATCGTTCTGGATACTTTCAGAATACGGTCGTAGGCCCTGGCCGACAGGCCGAGCTTGTCCATGGCAGTACGCAAAAGCTTTTTGCCGGCTTCACCCACCTCGCATACTTCTTTGACCATTTCCGGCGGCATCATGGCATTGGAGTAGATGTCTTTTTGATGGCTGAACCGCTCGTTCTGCCGTTCGCGGGCTTTGATTACCCTGTCCCTGATCTCGGCACTCCCTTCCGACTTTCGGGTGGAGGCAATCTGATCGAATGAAACCGGCGTGACTTCTACATGGAGGTCGATTCTGTCCAGAAGCGGACCGCTTACCTTGTTGAGGTATTTCTGTACGATACCAGGGCCGCATACACATTCTTTGTCGGGGTGATTATAGTATCCGCAAGGGCAGGGATTCATGCTGGCAATCAGCATGAAATTCGAGGGAAATTCAACGGAGAGCCGTGCCCGCGATATGTTTACCTTCCTTTCCTCGAGCGGCTGGCGCATCACCTCAAGTACGGTTCTTTTGAACTCAGGCAGTTCGTCAAGAAAGAGCACCCCGTTATGCGCAAGTGAAATTTCACCTGGCTGCGGAAAGCTTCCTCCGCCCACCAGCGCTGCGTCGCTGATGGAATGGTGGGGAGCCCTGAAAGGCCGTCTGGAAATGAGAGAAGCACGCACACCCAGCTTTCCTGCTACAGAATGGATTTTGGTTGTCTCCAATGCTTCCTGGAGGTTGAGGGGAGGGAGTATAGAAGGGATGCGTTTGGCGAGCATCGTTTTTCCAGCCCCCGGAGGGCCTATCATGATCACATTGTGACCTCCGGCAGCGGCAATTTCCATAGCCCTTTTTATATTTTCCTGGCCTTGCACATGGGCGAAATCGGCTTCATAGCTGTTCTGGCTATGCTGGAACACATCACGTGTATCTATGTGTACCGGTGCGATGGTGACGGTCCCCTCGAAGAAACCGATCGCTTCCTCAAGTGTTTGCACCGGGATTACGTCGAGATGGTTGACAATAGCTGCTTCGGAGGCATTTTCGGCCGGAAGGACGAATCCCTTAAAGCCTTCCTTGCGTGCTTCTATTGCGATAGGCAGAACGCCCTTAATGGGGCGTAATTTTCCGTCCAGGGAAAGTTCTCCCATGATGAGATAGTCTTCCAGGCTTTTGACAGGGCTTATCTGTTCCGATGAATGCAACACACACAGCGCTATAGGAAGATCATAGGCAGTCCCTTCCTTACGGATATCAGCCGGTGCGAGGTTGACGACGATTTTCTGGCGGGGCATTTTGAATCCAGAGTTTTTTAACGAAGCTTCTACGCGCTGCTCGCTTTCTTTCACCGCATTGTCGGGGAGGCCCACCAGGTGAAAGTGCATACCCTGACCCACGGCCACTTCAATGGTGATCATTTTGGCATTGACACCATGCACTGTACTTCCGAATGTTTTTGATAGCATGTGTATTTAAGGGTTTAGTGTATGAATATGGTATATTTATACAGCATACATACCCCGCCCCGGAACGCTTAGTCCCTTACTACGGCCGAC
>CAZAVR010000111.1:0-726 GCA_964488435.1 uncultured Cytophagales bacterium
AAAGGGCTAAGCATTATCAAGGCATTCCCCATCGGCGAGGAATTTAACTTCGCTATGCTGAATAATTATAAGCTCCATTGTGATTTCTTCCTATTCGACGCCCAGGGAGAGAATCCGGGAGGTAACGGTAAAAGCTTTAACTGGGAAATACTCAGACGCTACGACAATGAGAAGCCGTTTTTTCTCAGTGGGGGCATAGGAATACATAACCTGGATGAAGTGATCAGTTTGTCTGAATCTTTCCGAATATATGGTGTGGATATCAACAGCAAATTTGAGATTTCTCCCGGCGTAAAAGATCTGGATCTCGTGAGAAGCGCGATTGAAAAATTAAGACTTAAAAAAAACATCGAAGCTTAATCATTCCTTATGCAGGAAGTAGCAAATAAGATATCTTTCTCGGTGGATGAACGGGGTTACTACGGAAGCTTCGGCGGCGCCTTTATACCTGAAATGCTCTACCCGAACGTAGAAGAGCTTCAGGAAAAGTACGAAAGCATCATAAAAGACGACGCTTTTCAGAAGGAGTTCCGGTATTTGCTGACGCATTATGTGGGCCGTCCGACGCCTTTGTATTACGCGGGGAGACTTTCCGAAAAATACAAAACCAAGATTTACCTCAAACGGGAAGATCTTTGTCATACCGGAGCCCACAAGGTCAACAACACCATAGGTCAGATATTACTTGCCAAAAGACTTGGTAAAGAGAAAATTGTGGCTGAAACC
>CAZAVR010000111.1:736-10353 GCA_964488435.1 uncultured Cytophagales bacterium
CGCTACAGCTACAGTATGTGCGCTGATGGGGCTTGAATGTATAGTTTACATGGGCGAGCTGGATATAGAACGGCAGGCGCCGAACGTAGCACGCATGAAAATGCTGGGTGCGGAAGTACGTGCCGCCCGCTGTGGTTCCAAAACCTTAAAGGACGCGACCAATGAAGCCATGCGACACTGGATCAACAACCCCTCCGATACACATTATATCATCGGTTCGGTCGTTGGTCCCCATCCATATCCGGATATGGTGGCCCGTTTCCAATCAGTTATTTCTGAAGAAATAAAGTCGCAGCTTCTACAACTGGAGGGAAGAGAAAACCCGGACTACGTCATTGCCTGCGTAGGAGGGGGTAGTAACGCTGCAGGTGCCTTCTATCACTACCTGGACCAACCCGAGGTGAAACTTGTCGCCGTAGAAGCAGCCGGTATGGGCGTACATTCCGGACACTCTGCTGCCACAACAGCCCTGGGAAAATCGGGCGTCCTTCATGGGAGCAGGACCATTCTTATGCAAACGGAAGACGGACAGGTCGTCGAACCTCACTCCATCTCTGCTGGACTTGACTACCCTGGCATCGGACCTATTCATGCTCATTTGTTCGAAAGCGGGCGTGGTACATTTCTTTCGGCCACTGACGATGAAGCACTTCAGGCAGCATTTGAACTGACCCGGCTGGAGGGAATCATACCCGCGCTCGAATCCTCCCACGCCCTTGCTGTCCTGAACAGTCTTTCGGTTACTCCTGACGATGTCGTCGTCGTCAACCTGTCCGGAAGGGGAGATAAAGACCTCGCCACTTATATGAAACACATGGATATGGCGTAAGCAAACCAAATACCGGTTGACGCTGTTAAGACGAAAAATATTTCAAAAAAAATCTAAATAAGAAAAATATGGCAACACTTACCTTACCTGAAGTATTTGATTTGCGCCTGAAACTACAGGAACTGGAAGCAAAAATCACCGAAGGCTCTCTTTCTCTCTTCGACAGATGTGACATTGAGGATCAGGTGCTCGAAATCAAAGAACAATTGGGAGAGTTTGACAGACTGAAGTTTAGCGAAGACGGGGAATGCCTGAATTGTTCTGCATAGTCTCGTTCTGACCTTACCTGATAAATTCTTTAAGATGCTTCGAAAAATGGTTTCTTTCGCAGTTGCCTTGTCTGTTATAGGTATAATGGCTTCGTTCAAATCAGACGCCGACAATCATCCGAACAAAAAGGTGTTAAGGCACGCTGTGCTTTTCAAATTTAAAGACGCGTCGTCGCCGGATGACATCCTGAAGGTCGAGCAGGCGTTTCGGAAACTTCCTTCTCAAATCAAAGAGATCAGCGACTTTGAATGGGGTATTAACAATAGCCCCGAAGGACTGGATCAGGGTTTCACACATCTTTTTTTTGTATCTTTTAAAAGTGAGAAAGACCGGGAAGTATATCTTCCTCATCCGGCACACAAAGCATTTGTGGCAGTTTTACAGCCCCATTTAGATAAAGTATTGGTATTAGACTACTGGGCTCGTCCATGAACAGAATTACGAAGCATTTCAGTCAACATCCGGATAACAATCTGAATGTTTATTTTACGGCAGGTTATCCTGCATTGAACGACACCATGCGTGTACTGACTTCCCTTCAGAAAAGCGGGGCTGATCTGGTGGAGATAGGGATTCCCTATTCTGACCCCGTGGCTGATGGAGAAACTATACAGGAAAGCGACGAGCAGGCACTGAATAACGGAATCACACTTCAACTGATTTTTGAACAGCTCAGGGGTATGCGGGATCAGGTTACGCTGCCCGTTATCATGATGGGCTATATTAACCCTGTATTGCAATATGGTGTGGAAAATTTCTGCCGCGATTGTGCCCGGGTGGGTGTGGACGGGGTAATTCTCCCCGATTTACCGCTGGATGTCTATGACAGGGAATTCAGACATTTATTTGAAAAACACGGACTTCTGAACCTGTTTCTGATTACACCTCAGACTTCCGAAAAAAGGATCAGGCAGATCGACGAAATTGGGGAAGGTTTCATCTACATGGTTTCCTCAGCCAGTGTTACGGGAGGACAAGGAGGTATCAGTACTGAAATGGAAGCCTACTTTAACCGGGTAAATTCCCTTCAACTTCGCAATCCGAGGCTGATTGGGTTCGGTATCAAGGATCTCCAGACGTTTGAAAAAGCCTGCGCTTATAGTAATGGTGCCATTATAGGGAGTGCTTTCATCCGGGTATTGAAAAGCAGCACTGACCTTGAAAAAGATATCGAAAATTTCATCGGATCCATCAAGCCAAATAAAATGATGGAAGCGGACGTTTAGTAGTTAACCCCTTTTATGGGCAATGGCCAGTTTGTTCGAGGTATCGAAATGGTAAGCAGTTCTTTGTATGGCAGCAACATCATCCGTCATTTCCGGGCTTTTAGGGCAGATCAGGCAGTATCGTCAGAAGTATTACCTGAATGAACTTCTGAAAGGAGGGATTGTTTCGCTGGGAATACTTTTGAGCGCATTTCTTATCGTTAATACGCTGGAATATTTTGGGAGATTCGATACAACTGTCAGAACGGGCCTTTTTGCGGGTTTTATTGTCGTTTTAATTTACGTAGTCTACCGGTGGATCTTACTTCCTGTGGTAGGTCTGCTTGATCTGAAAAGAACACTTTCTGACGAAACGGCAGCTTCCCAGATAGGCCTTTATTTTCCCGAAATCAATGATAAACTACTGAATACGTTACAATTAGGCCGCATTTCGGATGCCCGTCCAGGTGGCCTAATTGAAGCCAGTATCAGGCAAAAATCCAGTCAGCTCATGATTGTACGCTTCTCAGAAGCGATACATTTTAATCAAAACAGCAAATACCTGAAATATGCGGCTTTCCCGGTTGCAGCCGCTTTCGCCATCTTCTTGTTTAATCCGTCTTTTATTACCGGAAGTTCAGAACGCATCCTGCACTTCAACCGTACCTATTCAGATGCACCTTTTTCGTACCAGGTGCTCAACAAGGAGCTGAAAGCATTCAGAAACGATGATTTTACTGTTCGCGTAGCCCTCAAAGGAAATGCCCTTCCGTCTACCGTATATCTTTTGCAAAATGGGGCGCGCTTTAAACTAGAGAAAGGTGAAGACCGGACCTATTCCTACACATTCAAAAACATACAGAAAGAAACTAAGATTTCATTCGAAGCAGCCGGCTATCTTTCCGAAACCTACACGCTCTCCGTACTCGATAAACCGGGCCTGCTGTCCTTTGACGTGGCCTTGCATTATCCTCCTTATCTGCAAAAACCTTCGGAAATGCTACACAATGTAGGCAATCTTACGGTACCTGAAGGCACACGCATAGAATGGAAATTCAATACTACTTCTACGGAAAACCTCTCGCTCATATTCGAAGGAGACAGCAGTGTATACAGAGCGGGAGGAAACCGGGACGAGACTTTCAGACTGGATAAAAAAGCGAAGCGTTCTGCTCAGTACCATATTTTTCTTCAAAATAAACACCTGCCCGAAGGGGAAAAGCTGGGCTATTTTCTCAACGTAATCCCTGACAGATTCCCGGTGATATCTTCAGAAAATTTCCAGGACACCACATTGTATAATTTTCTGATCGTAGGCGGCTCTATTAACGACGACTATGGCTTCTCAAACCTCAGGCTATTTTACAGCATACATAAAGAAGGGGAAAGCAAGGAAGAAAAACGACCACCGAGGCAGATAGATATTCCTTTCAACAAAACCACCAATACCCAGAGCTTTTATTTCCAGTGGTATATCGACAGCCTCAAACTATCTCCAGGAGATCAGATCGAATACTACACGGTGGTTTGGGACAATGACGGAGTCAATGGGCCTAAGCGTGCCCAGTCCGGCATCAACCGCTTTGCTGTGCCGTCGAAAGACCAGTTGCGGCTGGATATTGAAAAATCGGGGCAGGAAACCGAAGCGCAGATTGAAAAGACCCTTAGCAAGGCGAAGGAACTGGAAAAAAATATTTCTGCACTGGAAAATCGTTTGAAATCTAACAATGAACTCGATTTTCAGGAAAGAAAACAGGCAGAAGAAATTCTGAAAAAAAGAGATGAATTGCTCAAAGAGATCCAGTCTCTTCAGGAAAAGAACAAGACAAGCAACGAAAAAGCCGTGCAACTGAATACGCAGAAGCCGGAGTTGCAGCAGAAGATGGAGCAGCTACAGAAGCTGATCAATGAGCTGATGAACGACGAGACCAGTAAGCTTTATCAGGAGCTGCAAAAGATGCTGGAGCAAAAGCAAAGTGAACGCATGTCCAAAATGTTGGAAAGACTGAAAAATAAAGAAAAAAATAACAGTCGGGAGATAGAACGTGCGCTGAATCTTTTCAAGAAGATGCAAATGGAGCAAAAGCTTGACCATGTAGCACAGCAACTCGAACAACTCGCCGAAAAGCAGGAACAACTCGCCGAAAATACGGATAAAGACGAAAAGGCAAAAGATCAGAAAGAAAATGATCAAAAAGAAAATGATCAAAAAAATAAGGACGAAAAGACAGCGGGAAACGAACAGGAAAAAGACGAATCAAAGCAGGACCAACTCGGGCTGCAGAACGATATAAAGAAAGAATTTGAAGACATTCAGAAAGCGCTTAAGAACATAGAGGATCTCGGGAAAGAGATAAAAGAAAAAGTGGACACCAGGGAAGAAGATCAAAAAGACGTCTCTGAGCAGCTCGAAAACAGCGAGAAGCAATTATCCCAAAAGAAAGGAAAAGAAGCTGCTCAATCGCAAAAAAAAGCGGCAAAAAGCATGCGTAAGATGTCGTCCGCGATGGCCGAAGCAGGTGAGGGGATGGAAATGCAGCAGTTACAGGAAGATATCGCCTCTCTTCGGGATATTCTTGAAAATCTGATCACAGCTTCCTTCGAACAGGAGCGGCTCATGAAAGAGATACGGCAGATCAACCTGCAGGATCCGCGCTTTGTCAAACTTGGGCAGGATCAGCTGAAGCTCCAGACGGATACCAGGATCATAGAGGATAGCCTGTATGCATTGGCCAGGCGAAATGTGCAGATTGAAGCCTTTGTTACCAGGGAGCTGAATGAGATGCAGTTTCAGATGAACGAGAGCATTACAGCCATACGCGATCGCCGCATTGGCGTTGCAGCGTCCAAGCAGCAGTTTTCGATGACCGCCATGAACAACCTTACCCTCATGCTAAGCGATGTGCTCGGCCGTATGCAGGAGATGGCCATGGCGATGCCGTCTATGGGCAAAGGAAAGTCAAAGGGTAAAAGCCAGGGAAGCGAACAGGGAGCCGGACAACGGCAGGAGAGACTGAATCAGAAAATACAGGAACTGTCCGATCAGCAGAGACAGGGCGGGGGCCAAAAAGGGCTTTCCGAAGAACTGGCCAGAGCCGCCGCCGAACAGTCGGCCATACGAAAAATGATACAGGAACTCATCGACGCACATAAGGGCACTCAGACGGGCCAGAAACTGGGTGAAGAACTCAAGGAGTTAACTGATCAAATGGACAAAACGGAAACAGATCTTGTCAACAAAAGACTGAACCCGGAAGTGATCAAACGGAACAAAGAAATTGTGACCAGACTAATGGAATCGGAAAAGGCGATGCGTGAACAAGATGAAGATGAAAAAAGAAAAGGAGAGACCGCCTTGAAATCCACGCGGAAGCCGCCTGCCGCCTTTGAACAATTTATCAGAGAAAAGGAAAGACAAACTGAGTTGCTGAGATCCGTGCCGCCTAATTTCTCTCCTTTCTATAAAAGAGAAGCTGACGCTTACTTCCGGAAATACGAATCAAGGTGATCCTTTAATTTTCCGAACAGCCTCAAGTGCCGGTTATCCCTGAACGACAAAATAATGTGCTCCACCCGGCCTCCGTCCGTCCAAGGCAAAACAAAAAAGTATTTATCAGATAACGAACAATTGCTGCTAACTTTGCAGGTTAGTACCCATTGGAAACAAGCAACCGGGATGACCGTACGCGCAACTATGTTATTTTTAATTAACTCATGATTTCTTTCTTTTACGAGGATGTAGACCGGAAATTAGAAAAACCGTTGAAAACAAAACAATGGTTGAAAAAATCAATTGTAACCGAAGGATACAAAATAGGCCGGATCAATTTTATTTTTTGTTCGGATGCCTATTTACTGGAAGTGAACAGGCAGCATTTGGATCATGACTACTACACGGACATTATTACTTTTGATAACAGCGACGAAGAGGGTCTTATTGAGGGTGATTTATTTATAAGTATAGAGAGAGTGATTGAAAACGCTGAAAATCAAGGTGTTGCGTATATAAATGAATTGAAAAGAGTAATGATACACGGAATTCTGCATTTACTGGGTTATAACGACAAAAGTCGGGAAGAAATAGAGGAAATGAGAAAGAAAGAAGATTTTCACCTCTCGCTGATTTAAGTTTCCACGTGGAACACCAAAAAGAAAAACAGACAAAATAGAAAATGCATTCAGAATACGACATCATAGTAGTTGGGGGCGGACACGCCGGATGTGAAGCAGCGGCAGCGGCAGCCAATATGGGATCAAGCGTACTCCTTATTACTATGAACATGCAATCCATAGCTCAGATGTCTTGCAATCCGGCTATGGGCGGCGTAGCCAAAGGACAGATAGTAAGGGAAATAGACGCTCTAGGAGGTCAGTCAGGGATTATTTCTGACCTTACCATGATCCAATTCAGGATGCTTAATCTCTCGAAAGGGCCGGCCATGTGGAGTCCAAGATGCCAAAGCGACAGAATGCTCTTTGCCAACGAATGGAGAAATCGGCTAGAAAAAACACCCAATGTTGACTTCTGGCAAGATACAGTCAACGCTATACTGGTAAATGACGGCGTGGTAAACGGAGTCAGAACCAGCCTCGGGATAGAAATAAAATCTAAGGCAGTGGTCCTTACCAACGGGACCTTCCTAAATGGAATCATACATATCGGCGAAAAAAACTTCGGTGGAGGCAGAGCAGGAGAGCGCGCAGCCACGGGTATAACGGAACAGCTTACTACACTAGGCTTCGAATCCGGGCGAATGAAAACCGGGACCCCTCCCAGAATAGACGGAAGATCCCTGGACTATTCCCGAATGGAAGAACAGCCCGGAGATGAAAATCCCGGAAAATTCTCATACACCAACACGCCTTCGCTAAACCGGCAAAGAAGTTGTTGGATCACTTACACCAATGATAAGGTACACGAAGTTCTCAAAACCGGATTCGAAAAATCTCCCATGTTTGCCGGAAGAATCAAAGGGATAGGCCCGAGATACTGCCCCTCTGTAGAAGATAAAATCAATCGCTTTGCGGACAAAGACCGGCACCAGATATTCGTAGAGCCTGAAGGGTGGGAAACCGTAGAAGTATACGTAAATGGATTCTCTACGTCTCTTCCTGAAGATGTTCAACTCAAAGCGCTCCGACACATACCAGGCTTTGAAAAAGCCAAAATGTTCAGGCCCGGATACGCCATAGAATATGACTATTTTCCACCTACTCAGCTGCGGCCTACGCTTGAAACGCATCTTGTACAAAACCTATTCTTCGCCGGGCAAATCAACGGAACTACCGGTTATGAAGAAGCCGCGTGTCAGGGATTGATGGCCGGTATCAATGCGCACAGAAAAACCCATCATCTGGAGGAATTTGTATTGAACAGAAGTGAAGCTTACATAGGCGTACTCATCGACGACCTGATCAATAAGGGCACCGAAGAACCATATAGGATGTTTACTTCAAGAGCCGAATACAGGACACTTCTTCGTCAGGACAATGCAGACATTCGTCTCACCGAAAAAGGTCACGCCATAGGATTAGCGAACGACGACAGGCTGAGTGCGGTTCATCTGAAAATATCAGAAACAGAAGCACTATTAAATGATCTCCGAAAAAGTAAAATTGAACCCTCAGAAATAAATCCTGCCCTGGCCGAAAAAGGACTGGCCCTTATCAAGGAAAAAACTACCCTGATACAACTGCTCAAAAGGCCGCAAATATCCCTGGAAGACCTCTGTCAAATGAGTGACACAGCCACTACAATACTAGCTGGAAAATCCGCGTCCGCCAAAGAGCAAGCAGAGGTGCATGCGAAGTACGACAGCTATATAGAGAAGGAAAAACTATTGGTAGACAAAATGAACAGACTCGAAAATCTACTCATCATAGATGGCTTCAACTACGATGCCCTTACAGCGCTCTCATTCGAGAGCCGCGAAAAACTAAAAAAATCGAAGCCCAGAACCATTGGACAGGCCTCCCGTATAAGCGGCGTAAGCCCCGCTGATATATCCGTATTAATGATTCATCTCGGTAGATAAACTATGCTGGAAACACTGGATAAATGCCCGGTATGCCAAAACTCCGAAACCAAACAGTACTTGGAAGTAACTGATTTTACCGTAAGCAAAGAGAAATTTAAAATAGTCCGCTGCGAATCTTGTAGCTTTCTGTACACAAACCCGAGGCCGGATGCCGCAACCATAGGACCGTACTATCATTCAGAAAATTATATTTCTCACCACAACGAAAAAACCAACCTACTCTCATTCGTATATAATAACATAAGAAAATACGCAGTAGAACAAAAACTAAATCTGATAACCTCTCATACGGACAAACGTAAGCCAAAGCTGCTCGACTACGGTTGCGGAACCGGGTATTTCCTGTCGGCTTGTGCCCGGAGAGGGTGGGGGATAGCAGGCATAGAACCCGACAAGGATGCTGCCTCCAAAGCCTCTTCTCTCCTGAAAATCCCTGTCAGCGAAAACCTGACAGAACTAAATCTAACGAGAGAAAGCTTCGACGTTATTACTCTATGGCATGTGCTTGAGCATGTACACGAACTGAATGAAACGCTGAGCAAGCTTCGTACACTATTGCGCCCGGACGGAATCATGATCATAGCCGTTCCCAATCCGGAATCAGAAGATGCTGCACAATATAGGGAATTCTGGGCAGCATTTGATGTGCCACGTCACCTGTACCATTTCTCCAAAAATACACTGACTGAGCTTCTCCACAAACACCAACTAAAAGTAGATAAAATAGAACCGATGAAATTCGACGCGTTCTACGTATCACTACTGAGTACAAAATATAAATATGGAAGACACAAATATCCGGAAAGCGTCGTGGCAGGACTAAGATCAAACACTGCAGGACTGACAAACAGAAAATATCCCAATACCTCCAGCCTTATATACATTGCCAGCAAACTCCCAGAATAGCCATAACTATGTGTAAAGCACAATCAAAACTCCCTATCACATTTCTAGTGCTTACCCTCATCGCGACAACCCTCACACGCTGCGCACAGGTAGTATCCCCAACGGGAGGTAAAAGAGATACCATCTCGCCGGTACTACTAAATACATCACCGCTCAATAAAACCACTAACTTCAAATCCAATCTGATTACGCTTGAATTCGATGAATACATCGTATTGGATAATATTCTTCAAAAGCTGATCATCACTCCGGAAATCGAAAACCCATATACACCTAAAGTCAACAAAAACCGGCTGGACTTAAAATTCAAAGAGCCGTTCCCGGACAGTACTACCTACACCTTTAACTTTGGAGAATCTGTAAAAGATC
>CAZAVR010000112.1:0-10266 GCA_964488435.1 uncultured Cytophagales bacterium
GACTGCCGTTTTTACGGTATCTTCAAAGGTAGTGCCGCTTTCGCAGTCGGGGTTGATCAACGTCAAAATTTGTATGGAACAAACGGGTCAGGAGGGGGCCAAATGGTTCTTCGGCGCAAATGCAGGCCTTGATTTCAGCGGAGCTCCCGACCCTATCTCGGACGGAAAACTGAACACCGCTGAGGGTACCTCGGTTATGTCTGATTCTAAAGGTAAACTGCTGTTTTACTCTGATGGGATTACCGTCTATAACGCGGAGCATGCTGAAATGCAGTGTGTAACTGATAAAAACATTTTTCCTTATCCACTGGTCGACTGCGACGAAAAGCTGAAAGGAGACCAGAACACCGCGCAGACTGTACTCATCGTTCCCCAGCCCACCTGCAAAGGCTGCGAATATCTGTTCAACATTTTCACAACCAACTCCGTTACGAATGAATTGAATGTGAGTGTAGTGGATATGCGTGGGAACAATGGGCAAGGGGCCATCATCGAGCAAAACCGGCTTCTCAACAGTACCGCCTCGGAGAAACTGACCGCCGTGCGGAATGATACCGATAGTACCTATTGGGTGATTTCTCATGACAAGGGGAGCAATATCTTCCGGGTGTTCCACGCCACCGAGGCCGGACTCGTGGAAAGCGGCTCTTATCCACTGGGAATGAACCACGACGCCACCAACGAATCTTACATGAAGTTTTCTGCGGCAGATTCCAGTGGGAACCGTACGCTTGCGGTACTCATCCCCGGACCGCCGAATAACCATGTGGAGCTATTCAGCTTTAGCGACGAAGACGGTACGCTTGCCTATCAAAAAACCATCGACCTTGGCCCGGCACCTCCCACGGCCTACGGAGTAGAGTTTTCTCCGGACACCCAGAAATTGTATATCTCCTACAGAGGCAATAGCAATACCTATTCCCGTCTTGAGCAATTTGATTTGTCGCTCGAAAGCGACAGCCTCGTTATGGCGTCAAGACTTACCCTGGACAGCTTGCAGGGAGATCGCTTCGGCGCATTACAGGTTGCTCCGGATGGCAAAATATACATGGCGATAAAGGATAGCGAATATCTCGCTGTTATAGGAGAACCCGATCAGGTGCTGCTTAGCCGTATGGAATATGAGCGTGAAGGACAGGATCTCGGAGGGAAAAGAAGTCAACTGGGACTTCCCAATTTCGTTCAGAACTTTTCCAATCAGCAGGATGGGCCGGGTTTTCAGGCGGAAGGTTTTTGTACCAACGAGCCCACCACCTTCCAGGCAAGCCCGCTCTGTCAGCCCATTGAGGATAGTTATGTCTGGGACTTTGGAGACGGAAGCGGACGTGTATCATCCGGTAAACAGACAGAAATCACGCACACCTACCTCCAGCCGGGTATTTATGATGTAATTCTATATGCCAGCAATAAGTGCAAAGACACTTCCTTTACACAAAGAATAGAAATATTTGAAACCCCGGTGGGACTTGACCTGGGGCCTGACAAAGACACCTGTGCCAACTTTATAACGCTGACCTCAAATATTGTGGCCCAACGTTATCAATGGAGAAATCTTTCTACCAGACGAATTATTAGCAGAGACCGCTCGGCGGTGATACCGGCTCCGGGGGGAGACATTGAGCTTATAATATGGAACGATCCGGACGGAGACTGCTTCGCCGCTGACACTGTCCGGCTGAATATGCGTCGGCCGCCTGCCTTCTCGCTTGGTTCCGATACGACGGTATGTCTGAACGGCTCCATTGAACTGACAGCCAACGGTCTTGCCTGGAGAGAATTTCAGTGGAATACAGGAGAAACTTCAAGAAGTATTACCATCCGGCAGCCCGGGAGTTACTCGGTGATCGTAAAAGATGCTAATGGATGTGTAAACGGAGACACCATACAGGTAGCAGAGCGGCCCAAAGCACGCATTACGGCCCGCCTCGTGCCACCCACAGGGTGCACTACTAGCGACGGACAGATCGAAATTACAGGAATAACCCCTTCGGGCACCTACCATTATGAATGGAAGAGTATAGACGGAACGGTCTTGAACACAGATCCCCAATTAAGCGTGCTGGCCAATCTCAGGGAGGGCGCTTACCTGCTTCAGGTGAGCGGTGATCCGGCTACATGTACGACAGATACTATTTTCTATCTGAGATCCCCGGCGAACAATCTTCAAATGACACCCGTCATAAGGAACGCTACCTGTTCGGATCCCGGATCCGGCGGCATTCGCCTCACTGTCACCGGCGGAAATCCTGTTTCCTTCACCTGGAGGGATAGCAACGGAAATGTGGTGAGTAGTGTCGACAGCGCATCAAATCTAACACCGGGCACCTACAGTCTCCATACTTCAGACGCGGGTGGATGTACGTTTGATATTGCAGATATTAAGGTTGGTCTGGATCGCGATAACCTCGCTGACCTTGGGCCTGACCTGGGCAAATGTAAAGACGAGACAGTGGAACTTTCCCCTCGCGCCATCAACTTCCCCGCTACTACCTTTCTATGGAGTACGGGCGCTACAGAACGCACCATCACCGTTTCGGAAGATGGCGTTTATTCTGTAACAGTAAAAAACACAGAATATGGCTGCGAAGCCTCCGACGAAATCCGTGTATTTTCATCTCCTGCACCCCATGTGACACTCGCGCCTGAATTCGGGCTATGTGTAGACCAGGCAGGTTCTGTTGTTCTCACAGCCCTCAGTCGGGAGAAAATAAGCTACTTCTGGCCTCATTCAAATGACACCACCGCTTCGGTTACCGTCAGCCAGTTGGGTACCTACACTGTAGAGGCGACAGGAGCCAACGGATGTACCATCGAAAAAACAACCGAAGTACTTGATAAATGCGAGCCATATTTAAGGATTCCTGATGCATTTTCTCCTAATGGCGATAATGTAAATGACGTACTCAATGTATTCGGACAATATTTTACGAATTTTGAGCTGAAAATTTACAGCCGGTGGGGAGAAGTTATCTTCTATAGTCAAAGCATTGACATACTCTGGGATGGCAAATATAAGGACCAGTTGGTACAGCCTGGTGTCTATGCTTATGTAGCCTCCTACAAAAGCCGTGATTATCCCCTCCGGCCTCCGGTAGTACTAAGAGGATCCGTCAGCGTAATACGTTAAGATTACTTTTGTAAATTTGCCGGAACCAGTCCCCCTCTTTTCTGTGAAAGGGGGCCAAGTATATGAATCAGAATTTATGCGTAAAGATTATTTAACCGGCGAACAAGAGGCGAATCTTTCCGCTACCGAAAAAGAGGTAGAAAAAGCACTGAGGCCCTTGTCTTTTTCCGATTTCACCGGGCAGGATAAAGTATTGGAAAATCTAAGGGTCTTTGTACAGGCAGCCGCGCAAAGAGGAGAAGCACTGGATCACGTGCTACTTCACGGCCCGCCGGGTTTAGGAAAAAACAACCCTTTCGCATATCATAGCCAATGAACTCGGTGCCGGCATAAAAATCACATCCGGACCGGTGATGGACAAACCGAGTGATCTTGCGGGACTCCTTACGGGCCTGGAGAAAGGAGACGTACTCTTTATCGACGAAATCCATCGCCTCAATCCGGTGGTGGAAGAATATTTATACTCAGCGATGGAAGACTACAAGATCGATATTATGCTCGACGCAGGCCCGAATGCAAGAAGTGTTCAAATAGGACTCAATCCATTTACACTTATAGGCGCCACCACCAGGGCAGGAATGCTTACATCGCCGCTCAGAGCAAGGTTTGGCATCAATGCACGGCTCGAGTATTATGATGCAGCGCTGCTCTCCACCATCGTATTGCGATCGTCAAAAATTCTTAATACACCAGTCAATACAGATGCTGCCTTCGAAATAGCGAGAAGAAGCAGGGGTACGCCAAGAATTGCCAATAATCTGTTGCGCAGGACCCGCGATTTCGCCCAGGTAAAAGGGAACGGCACTATCTCAGTGGAGATTGCTGAAATGGCACTGAAAGCACTTGATGTGGATCAAAACGGACTCGACGAGATGGATAACAGAATCCTGTCCACCATAGTTGAGAAATTCAAAGGCGGCCCCGTAGGCCTGTCGACCATCGCCACCGCGTGTGGAGAAGAAGCAGAAACCATCGAAGAAGTGTATGAACCCTTTTTGATACAGGAAGGATACTTGAAAAGAACCGCGCGCGGCAGGGAGGCCACTGAGAAAGCCTACAAACATCTGGGTATAGTTCCACGGCTTCGTACAGGTGAGCTGTTCTAACACTTACTTTTTCACGCTTTTGTTTGTGATAACATAAGTAAAATATAAAAACACAAGGTTTTAGTATAAATAACGTTAACTTTGGCAAGAGGCAGGTACATAATTTAACTAGGTGTTTGTCCGGACCAACCAATCAACTCATCACCTGCTTCATGAGATTAAAACAAAAAGTAAAGTTTGTCAATAAAGACAAATCATTATTCTTCCCTACCCTGAAGAAACGTGTAGACGAATACTTCGAGACCAACTCCCTTTCCAAAACAGCCAACAGCAGAATGGTTCTCAAAACGGCTGCTTTGTTGGGCATGTATATCATTCCCTTCGTACTCTTATTAGTTTTCCGACCCACTTTCGGGACTAGTATGTTTCTGTGGTTTGTTATGGGGCTTGGCGTAGCCGGGATAGGAATGAGCATCATGCATGATGCCAATCACGGAGCGTATTCGAACGACGAACGTGTCAACAAATTACTTGGCTACTCGCTTAACCTCGTGGGTGGCACGGTGGAAAACTGGAAGTACCAGCACAATATCCTACATCATACTTATACGAACGTGGTACCGATGGATGAAGATATCAAAGACAGGCTCGTAGTAAGGCTTTCACCACATACCAAAGTAAGAACATTGCATAGGTTTCAATGGATTTATGCCTTCTTTTTCTATAGCATATTGACTTTATATTGGGTACTTCTGAAAGATTTTGTACAGTACTTTTCATTCGTGCAGTCTGGAGTCAACACCAAGACCAAAGCGGATAACCGGGTGTGGTTTGTAAAAATGCTGGCGATGAAAGCCGTCTACCTGTTTGTCATACTGGCTGTCCCCATCAAGTTCTTCCATATCCCGCCAGGACAGGTTGTGTCAGGATTCTTACTTATGCATTTTACTGCCGGCCTGATTCTTACAGTGATATTTCAGCTTGCTCATACCGTAGAAGGCACTACTCATCCGCTTGCCGACGAAAACGGTGTGATCGAAAATGACTGGGCTATCCACCAGTTGCAGACAACCGTCAATTTTTCAAGAAAAAACAAGTGGCTTTCCTGGTATATTGGCGGACTGAACTACCAGGTAGAACACCACCTTTTCCCGCGTATATGTCATGTACATTATCCCAATATTGCTCCCATTGTAAAAAACACAGCCGAAGAGTTTGGGTTGGTTTATATGGAAAACCCCAGCTTTCAGGAAGCTTTGCAATCTCACATTAATACGCTGCAGCGTTTCGGCAGATTGCCGGATATCAATGAGGCAATAGGATAAAAATCCTGTTGTTTTTTCACTTACCCGGTAACAGAAATACCAAAGGCCAGGTTTTTCCAACGATAATATCGCGGAAAAGCCTGGCCTTTTTGACTATACATCTCCTACAATCATCCAAAAAATCACCTTCTAGCTAAGCAAGGTGATCAAGGTTATTAAAATTCTCTCAATACAAACTGTTTCGCTGAGCCTTTACGATATCACTCTCCAGGAACTCGTCGTAAGTCATGAGCTTATCCAGGATACCTTTAGGCCCGATTTCTATAATTCTGTTGGCCGCCGTTTGAATAAACTGGTGATCATGCGAATAAAACAATACATTACCCTGAAAATCAATCAAACCATTGTTCAAAGCCGTGATGGATTCCAGATCAAGGTGGTTAGTAGGATCGTCCATAACCAGAACATTTGAGCCCGACAACATCATCCTGGACAACATACATCTCACTTTCTCTCCTCCTGAAAGTACGGAAGCCTTCTTGAGCGATTCATCTCCTGAAAACAACATCCGGCCCAGGAAACCACGTATAAAACTCTCGTCTTTTTCTACCGAATACTGGCGAAGCCAATCGACAAGATTAAGATCTGTCTCAAAAAACCTGGACGGCTCCTTAGGGAAATAGGCAACAGAAGTGGTTACTCCCCAATTGAATTTTCCGGAAAAATCCTTGTCCTCCCCGGTCAAAATATCAAATAGCGCACTGATCGCCAACACATTGCGAGCCAAAAACGCAACCTTTTCGCCCTTGTTGATTGAGAAGGACATGTTATTAAACAGAACCGACCCATCCTCTGCACGCTTGGAGAGTCCCTCTACGCTAACAATCTGATCACCAATCTCTCTCTCGGGCTTGAACGCGATATAGGGATATTTCCTCGAAGAAGGTTTTATATCGTCTATCGTAATTTTCTCAAGAAGCTTTTGCCTAGATGTTGCCTGCTTCGACTTGGATGCATTCGCACTGAAGCGCCGGATAAATTCTTCCAGTTCCTTACGCTTGTCGTCAGCCTTCTTGTTGGCATCCTGACGCTGTTTCAAGGCCAGCTGACTTGACTCATACCAGAAAGTATAGTTGCCTGAATACATCTGCACCTTACTGAAATCTATGTCCAATATATGAGTAAAAACCACATCAAGAAAATGCCTGTCGTGCGATACCACAATAACGGTGTTCCTGAAATCAGCCAGAAAATTCTCTAACCAGATAACAGTCTCTACGTCAAGGTTGTTCGTAGGTTCGTCCAAAAGCAGTACATCCGGATTACCGAAGAGCGCTTGCGCCAGAAGTACCCTCACCTTATCGTTGGCATTCAGTTCGCCCATTACAGTATGGTGAAGATCCTCAGAAAGACCCAACCCACTCAAAAGTTGTGCGGCCTCTGTCTCAGCATCCCAGCCATTTAAATCCGCAAACTCAGCCTCTAACTCCGCAGCCTTTTCTCCATCTGCATCTGTAAAATCTTCCTTGGCATATATAGCTTCCCGCTCCTTCATGATCGCATACAACCTTTCATGACCAAGAATAACCGTATCCATGGCTGTAAATTGATCATACTGGAACTGATCTTGTTTAAGAAAAGCAAGGCGCTCTCCCGGATTCAAAGCAATAGTGCCCGTCTGAGCATCGATCTCCCCCGAAAGTATTTTAAGGAACGTAGATTTCCCAGCTCCATTTGCACCAATCACACCATAACAGTTCCCTGGGCTGAACTTAACATTTACCTCATCAAAAAGCACTCTTTTTCCGTACCGCAAGGATACGTTCTGAACCGTGATCATACCAAAAAATTAACTTTATTAAAACCGAAGCGCAAAATTACTAAAATTAAAAGGGATAACAGCTTAAAATGCAAAACTATCCGCAGGATGGATGTACCACACCGGTGGTCTGTCATACATTTTAATTTCGTCGTACCCTCATCCGGCCTAAAGGCCCAGCTCCTGGTGAGAAATAAGCACGATAGCTACCAGGGCCAAAAACAACCCCAACCTGTTGATACGGCTCAGTCTTTCTTTATATATCAGCCAGGCTATCCAGGCCGAAAACAACATGCACAGAATATTGTATACCGGAAAAACGAAAGCAGCGCTATGAGAGAATTCCGCCAAAGCTTCCAGCAGAAAATAAAGGGAAAGAAAATTGGGAACACCCAGAATCAATCCCCATACTACACTCTTCCAGCTGACCTTCTCCGTGTACATGAGAAAGCGAAATAGAATCATACAAGTACCCGCGACAATAGCCCCCAAACAGGCAGTTACCATAAACAAGATGCTTTCATCCGGTTTGTAGTAAGACATGGTGATGTAATTGATCAGTGTGTTGTTAACTCCGCTGGCCAGAAAAGACATCAACGGGAAAAGCCATACCATATTCCTCCGATGCCATACAAAATCGCCCCCTCTGCCCTCTTCGTCTTTTCGTATAGCACCCAGCGCCAAAGCCACAAGGGCCAGGATTAAGCCTGCGTAGTTGAATGCGGTAAAATCCTTGTTTACGTTTCTGAATACAAACAGTCCGAAGCAAACCGGTATCACCAGAGACATATTCCCTGCCAGCGACGCCGCGGTAATACCTGCCTTATCCGTAGTAAGTCCGATCAGTAAGAATACGACCACAAACATAGCGCCGAGGGCAAACGACAGTTCCGTCGAAACCATGTCGGGCCTCAGCGATCTGAACTGACCAGCGTCCGGGATCAACACGATGCCCGTGGCCACACAGGAGTAATAGTTAAAAACTACTGCATGAAAAGGACTAACCCCAAAACGGGAGAATGCCCGCATGATCACGTAAATAGCTGCGGTAAAAAACACGGACAAAAACAAAGCGATCATGAACGAAGTATATCTTCTCAACCGGCAGATCACAAATTCCCTCCGGCGATGAAAGTTTTATTGATAGAACGCCAATTTACTCATTTGTTAATGAATCCTAATACAGCCAGACCGATTTTGTCCTGTTTCCTATTTTTGATATTTTTGTAATCTGACCCATGAAGCATCATCGTATGGTATTCTTGAAACGTCTGTTCATAGCCATTGTATTTGGTATTTTGATGATAAACATCGGAGAAGGTCAGACCCGCCAAAATGTAACTTTTTCAATAAAAAATTTACAAAAAAAGCGTATCTCCCAGGAAAGACCCAACGACTACGAAGCTATAAGCTCAAAAGTAAAAATAGACAAGAGAGCTAAGCTTTTCCTGATTACTTCCTTTCAGTGGACGGATGAAGACGGTTCGTTTGAAGATGAGGACCTGGAAGACCGTATAAGTTCCGAACACTCAGACTATGCCTTCGACCATAAACAACGGCCGATTGGTTTTTCAAAATTCATCATATCGACTCCCTACACTTTTATCAATTCGGGCGCCTACAAAGCTCATCTTTTTAAACTCTACCAACCTCCGCAGTACCTCTTGGCCTGACATTCCATTGGATTTTCCTTACCGGCGGCCTCTTTTCGGGGATCGCACGGCAGGTCTTTTCTATTTCTCGTTTTTGAAATCATCCCCCGGTTGAAATAAAACAATCCGTGCAGTTCATTACTGTTGGGCACTGTCCCGTAGTTTATCGCCTGCCGGTACATTTTATCGGACAATAAATACTAATAAAACATGAAAAATAATCCCTTAGTCATATTATTTGCACTTGCTGTATTCTTTGCAGGATGCACTGCTCAAAGCAAAGAAAACAATAACAATACCGCCATCAACGGCGACATTCAAACCATTCCGGTTACGCAACTCATCCAACAACAGGCACCCCTCGAAAGGCAGTATGTAGGTGATATAAAAGCGCAGAGAAATGTAGAAATCTATAGTCGGATCAAAGGATATCTGGAAGAAATATACGTTGACGAGGGAGAAGATGTACAAAAAGGACAATTACTTTTCAGAATCAATAACGATGAATACAAGGTCGAACTCGCAAGAGCAAAGGCCAATCTTCAAAATGCGATCGCGGAAGCCAAAGCAGGAGAGCTGGAAGTGAGCCGCATACGGCAACTCGTGGAAAAAAAGGTAATTTCAGTCACAGAGCTGGATGTGGCGATGGCAAGATTTGCCGCCCTGAAAGCGAAAATATCCGAAGCAGAAACAGCGGAATCCCAGGCCTCCATTCGTCTGACGCAAACGAACATCAAAGCACCATTCGACGGTATCATTGACCGTATCCCTTATAAAGTAGGAAGTCTGATCAACGAAGGCACCCTCCTTACGACAGTATCTGACACCAGGTATGTTCATGTTTATTTTAAAGTATCGGAGAGCGAATACCTTGAATATGTAAAAACACGCAAAAAGGGCGACGAAAAAGCAGAAAGCAACCTGGAGCTTTTTCTCGCCGATGGTTCGAAATTCGCTCAGAAAGGCCGGATAGAAACCATGGAAGGAGAGTTCGACGAAGGAACCGGCTCGATTGCCTTCCGGGCCAAGTTTTCCAATCCGGAAAAAATACTCAAGCATGGATCCACCGGAACCATCCGCCTTACCAATGTTCTGGATGACGCCGTCTTGGTTCCTCAAAAGTCAGTTTTTGAAATTCAGGATAAAAATTACGTATACGTCATTGACCAGAAGAATCAGGTTAAAATGAGGAGTTTTGTCCCTAAATCAAGATTCTCCAACTTCTATGTCGTCGATTCCGGTCTTGAACCAGGAGAGCGGATTGTCTATGAGGGGGGGGACATTCCCTCAAAGACGGCACAAGCATCCATCCTCAGATGATACCCGCCGAAGAAGTTCAGTAACTGATAAAAAACGT
>CAZAVR010000113.1:0-10257 GCA_964488435.1 uncultured Cytophagales bacterium
GAAAAAATCCACGGCCAGAAATTCGGGAATCTTATTTTTAGTTTTTTTAGTCATTATACATTCCCATACATCCATGTTTTTATGCGGTTCAATTCGCTGTCGCTAAATAGTCGCCAGTCATTCCGATCTCGTTTTTTGGCATCGTGGACTTTCCCTTGGCTTATCCAACGCAGTAGAGTCTGTTTCGAAACACCGAGTTTTTCGGCTGCCTCTTGCGTTCTGTAATAAGCGGTACCGTTGAAGGTTATGGTCATCAGCGATTGAGCCTGACTAGGGTTAAGTAGACTTGAGTATACTTCCTATCCGGAAATTTGGAAGTGTTTTCTTTAGCTTAACCTCATGGCACTTAAGAGGAAAATGTATATTTCCCATTCCCAGAAAATTGTATAGCCTTCTTAGTCAAGGGGGGCGATTGATGTTCAATAGAATATAATGGCTATTGACTAATGTATTTTATAAAGTATCAATAAGAAATGTACGAGTACAATATTGTATAATTTGAGAGGAAATATGGCGGAAACAGACAGGCAAAAATTCATAAGGCTGGCGAATAAAAGGGTATCTGCCGCTTTAAAAGCGATAGAGCTGATCGGCAATCTTTCGAATCGCTCCAACTATGATTATGCGGAAGAGGATGTCGCAAAAATTTTTAAGGCTCTCGGAGATGAGCTTCAAAACTCCAAAAAGCGTTTTGAAACGGCCACCGGTAAAAAAGACACAAAAAGATTTCAATTAAGTTGATTGGGGGAACTGATGAAGAGCGGCGAGCTATGCATGGCGCTTTTGGCTGCGGAGTCGGAAGCGGAGATACAAGAAATCATCGATCGGACTCCGGCGATGAAAAATACCAAGAATTGGTATCCGTTGGACGGCAGGGATACGAACTTCAATGTCGTTACGAACCAGGCGATGACGGGCGGTAAGGCTGCAACGGAACTCATGACCAATATGGTCGATGCGATTCTGATGAAAAATGCCAAGTTGAAGAATATCGATCCTAAAGGCAAAAGTAAGGACGTGCCTAAAACCATGTATGAGGCAGTCGATAAGCTCGTTTATAACTTACATGGCGGTAAACTTGTTAATGCTGATGAGAACTGGTTGCGAGACTATTCCACGCAGAACCTGGTAATCGGCATTACCGGTTCGAGCGGCTCTAAGCGCTCTGGAGGCGCACCATGTCTGACCTTTTCCGATAACGGAGAAGGCCAATCCCCGGATAATTTTGAGGATACCTTTCTTTCTCTGAGCAAGGGCAATAAAAAAGATATCCCGTTCGTACAAGGGAAATTTAACATGGGGAGTTCCGGCGTACTCAGCTTCTGCGGAGAACGTTGGTTTAAGCTCATTATCTCTCGCCGTTATGATAAGAAGGGCGGATGGGGGTGGACTCTGATTCGCCGGAGGCCCGGCGCACCCATACCGATCGCGGACTATTTCAAGGTTGATGGCAAGATACCATCCTTTGAAACGGACTACGTCTTCCCTTTTAATAAAAAAAACAGTGAGCGGTTTGATGGATTCAGCCTTGGTTCCGGAACCGTGATTAAGCTCTATGATTTCTTCCTTGGCGGAGGATACAGTGGGTTCCGTGGCGCGCGTGAAGCATTCAACGAAAATCTGGTCGAGAGCATTCTCCCGTTCCGAATCTACGATTTCCGCTACAATCCGGACTCGGTAAAAGGCGGATTAAGGGCGGAAGGTATCGATGCCCGTCCCTTCTACGGCATGGAATATCTGCTCGTTCGTTCCCATACGGAGGATATGGAGGATGAAGATGCGACACCAGCATCCGAAACGGAAACAAAGCTGACGGTGGATGTCATTAAAGACCCTAAGCTCGGAAAAATCCATATTACCGCCATTCCGCTGAAGAAAAAAATTCCCGGCTGGCTGCAGCCCCAAAAATCCAATAACCGCGTTTTCCATGCTGTAAACGGTCAGGTACAATTTAAACAAACGCGAGGCTATTTATCGCAATGCGGCTATCCGGCTCTCAAAGACAGAGTTGTGATTGTCGTCGATGCGAGTGAGCTGACACATGAGGCGCATAACGACGTCTGGAAGGGGGATCGGGAGCATCTGCGTGAAACGCATACTGGAGACTATTACAAGTCAGTAGTAAAAGAAGCGCTACAAAAATCGGAGATTTTAAAGGAGCTACAGCAGAAAATTGCCCGTGAGGAACTCACTCAGGCTACTAAGAAGGAAACGTCGGATATTTTCCAAAAATTGGTGGATAACGATAAGAATCTGGCAAATTTGCTAAATGAGCGCGACCCGTCCATCATTTTGAGTGCGACGGAATCCGACGATGATTCGCAGTATGAAGGGAAATTTAGCCCTACCTTTATAGAATTGGACGGCAAGTCTAAAACGCAACCGATCGAGATCCCGGTTAATAAAAGCCGTCCGCTGTCAGCAAAAACCGATGTCGTGAACGAGTATTTTCATCGACCGGATAACGCCGGCTATCTCTACATCTCCGATGACGAAGTAGAGAAATATTTCCGGATCAGGCAGAGCCTGAAAGACGGGCGACTGACCGTATATTTCTCTCCAGCCCTAAATACCGATCTGGCGCCCGGAATGAAATTTTCTTTCGAACTAGGGTTACAGGATCCGACCATGCCGTCACCTCTAGCGGTGCCGGTTACTATACTGGCGGTTGAAGAAAATACTGAGCCGAAGAAGCCCAAGAAGGAAGCTGAAGAGAAGCCGCAAAAGGAAAATCAGAAACCTAAGAAAGGTTTGCCACAATATCGCCTGCTTACGAAAGATGGGCGGGATATATCTGGAGAACCTTGTGAGCCATGGCCGGAGGACTTCAACGATTATGACGGCGGGTTCGTAGAGGATTTCGGGGAGCAAGGTCTCATATACAAGATCAATTATGACAACGCTTATCATCTTAAATACCGCCAGGCTAAAAAAGGAGACGTCGAACGTGATGCGCTCACCCAAAAGTATATTTTAGGGATGAGATTGCTAATGCTTGGGTTCGAACATGCCGTTCGCGCCAAAGCCGGGTCTGCAAACGATCACTCATTCGAGGACTTTAAGGATGATTTCAGGCGAGTAGCGGCGAAAGGCGCTGCATCGACCGTACTTTCTCTGGCGGAGGTATTGCCGAAGGTCGTTGGAATGCCTGACGAGGAACCGGAGTAGGAGCATGTAAATGAGAAACCCTCCGTGGAGCAGAGACGAACTGATATTGGCACTGGATACGTACTTCTCGATGCGGAAGCACGGTTATCCGGTTAATGACGCAAGAGTGCAGAATTTAAGTGTGCTGCTAAAAAGTATGAGGAATGCGGAATACGGGCTTTCGGCAAATTATAGAACTCCTGCTAGTGTTGTAATGAAGCTAATGAATTTCAGAAGTATCGATCCCGACTACCCTGGTACCGGATTGACCGCATCTGCCCGGGGCGACAAAGAGGTATGGGATGAATTTTCCGGCGACAGAGACCGGCTAAGGGCAATTGCTGATGCAATACGCAGCAATACGAATGAACCTCGTCAAGCTTCGGAGGAAGAAGCTCTGGACGTTGTCGAGGCATCGGAAGGCAGATTGCTTACCCGAATACATCTGACGAGAGAGCGCAGTCGGAAACTGGTGGAGAACCGCAAAAAGAAGGCACTAAAGGAACATGGGTTGCTGGCGTGTGAGGTATGTGGCTTCAATTTTGAGGCAGAATACGGTGAGCATGGTAAGGGATTCATAGAATGCCATCATACTAAACCGCTTCACACAGTTACTACTGAAGGCAAGACGAAGTTGGAGGACTTGGCTCTATTGTGTGCGAATTGTCATCGAATGATTCATTCTCGTCGGCCGTGGCTATCTATGGAAGAATTAAAAGCACTACGGTCAGTATGACCTATTATTCAGAAGCGATTGATTAGTTGGGAGAAACAGTTATCGATATTAGATGCTGCCGTCGAACTATTTAACTCAATTCTGAGTGTCTCTAATTTGACTTAACATCGTCGTCAGTTTTGTTTTTGTAGGGCTGCCGCTATTCTTCCAATTTTTTATAAACGCGCTATGAATGACGGCAATTGTTTGTCCGTCAGCAGCCTTTACCTTCTCGGTTAGATTGACGAACTTTGTCTTGTAATCGGTTATTGCAGCTAATTCAGTTATCGTATGATCGATAACCTGTTGTGGCTCCCCAAGTAACGTTAGTAGCTGTCGGGCCACCGCTTCTGACCATATTATGCTCTCAGGAGTTGCTGCGGGAAGAAATTTCACTTTACGGTGTAAAAACTGCAGGAATCGGAAATAGGTATCAATCTTTAGGGTCTCATTATTCCCATCCAGATAAAATCTCGGAAGAGTCCCGAGTTTATCGATAATCTTCTGCTCAAGATCTGTTGCATTCTTTTGCCCTACAGGAATTAAGTCAGGGTCCTCAAACTCCACTTGTTGATCACCGTCTAGTATAAACCAGATATATTGATCGGCGCCCAGCGCCACTTGTTTAGCTGCATGGTCATATGCTGCCGAAACACCCCCGGGAACATGTTTAATTCCGAAGATAGATGATGTGGCATCCCCCATATCTGCGACGATCGTTTTTACTATATCAGCACCTAATCTATCTTCCGTATAAACGGTCTTAATTGCTCCAGAGGGGGAACCGATCTCGTAAAATGCCTCCTCAGGCAACCGTTCGGGAATTACCGAATATTTTCCGCTGGGTGTAGTAGAGAAAACCTTAATTGCACTGGAGGGTAACCCATCTACGAAAGCAGGAGAGTGAGTTGATATAATCACCTGATGCTTGTGCAATTTAATCTGCTCAAAAAGAAACTGGCGCAATCTTGTCTGGGCGCCAGGATGTAGTGAAATCTCGGGCTCATCTAACAAGATCAAAGAATTCTTTGGTGCATTCAGGACTTCATATACAAGCATAGCCGCCGACAATTCGCCACTGCCCGCAAATGCTTCAGAATATTGAAGGTCTTGCGTGGAGAACAGAATGGAATATCCCCATTCTTTAAAAAACTTATGGTGTATTATCGTACCGGCACTGTACTCTTTACCTAATATATCAGAGATAACCTTTAGTTCACTTGCAGTTAGAGTGTGGCGCTTTTGGTTTTGGTCATGGTTATAAGCGCCTTTAATAACGATGTCTTCAGCCAAAGCTTTCTTCAGTGATCTGGCCTTATTACGCAGATAAGATTGGGGGTTGTTATTGTGATAAAAATATTTATCAAATGAGCTAAGTGTAGAACGAAAATTTCGATAGATAACATTCATCGTTATCGGATCATTTCGTTTTCCCTTTTGGGTGCCCGTAGGCATTTCCATTCCATATTTTTGTACTGGGCGGCTTGGCTCCCAATAATCAGGATTACCTTTGTTCTTTATACGCGTCTTAAGAACTTCAAGACTTTTCCCATCCTTCGTGTAGGCATAAATAAAACAATGGCGGTCTCCCTCTGGAGACTCTTTGATGGGATCAATATTAGTAGAGAACCAGAAATTACTGACGCTCTGATTTTTAGGAGCACCATACAATGCGTGTAAAACAGAGCTTTTTCCGGAACCGTTTTTGCCGATTAGCACGGTGAAGGGGAAGTCGAATTCTATCTTGGCATTAGGAGAAATATTCTTAAAAAATGGGAAACGAATATAATCGATGTAATTTTTAAATCCCCCACCATTTTTAATCTTTTTAAGATCTTGTATATTACAAGACATGCCGATCCCCATTTTATCTCTGCGGAGAGAGTGTCCCCATTAAATCCTCTTTTCTACAGAAGAGTTAATCACTTACACGAAATATTGGCTACAGTTTTATAACAAACAGTAATTTAAATATTCAGACTAATAATATTATATTAGCGCTTTTAGAAATTTAATAGGATCAGCCTTGAGAATCCTAGTAATCGTAATAAACTCGATTAAGTCCACGCGTCGCTCTCCAAGTTCATACTTGGCCACGAAAGATTGAGGTCTACCAAGCATTTCAGCAAGCTGTTGCTGAGTAAGACCTGCTTTCTTACGTGCATCCGTTAGTAAGGTGCATAGTTTCTCGGACTGCTTTGAATGGATTGTTTTCTTCATTGGTGCGCACAAATGAGTTGATGTTGAGCGCAGCAAGAGTTAATCCTAAAAACGGATTATCCCAAAATCGGATAATTATATATATGGGGTTAACATAATGACCGATTACAATATCTTCGCAGATCTTCTCAATAAATACAGCCAACTCACACCGTGGGTACAGGCACTGATTGGCTTAAGTGCGGCCGGAATGGTGCTTGGTGTGGCTTATTTCTTCAAAGAAACCGTAGCTGTAATTATGCGCCCATTTCTGCACACGCAGCCCGATAAACAGCCCAAAGAGGCTAAGCGGGAATGGCGCGATAAATATTATCGCGACGAAAACGCGCAGTAAGCCTTCTTTCCACTCGACTTCCTCCCGAAAGCAAGCATTCGTTGGTGTTGTAACGCGAATGGAGGAATTATGGAGGCAGCCAATATCAATGAATTAAGAACCACCTGGCGCACGCTATTCAATCAGGAACCGCCCTTCCGCGCACGCCAGGATTTTATGCAAGGACATATCGCCTGGGCGATACAGGCGAAAGAGCATGGCGGATTGAAACGCAAAGCCAGTAACCAGCTCAAGCAGCTGATGGACGATCTTCGTAAAGGCGAAGAATTAAAAGCGGATCAGTCACTCACCGTAAAGCCGGGCACCAAGCTGATTCGCCAATATCAGGGTGAACGGCATGAGGTCATCGTAGTGGAAGATGGTTTCCGATATCAGGGTAAAAGCTATAACAGTCTATCGAGCATCGCGCGCGAGATCACCGGCACACGCTGGAACGGCAGAGTCTTCTTCGGAGTGAAGAAATTATGAAACCGATCCGCTGTGCCATCTATACCCGTAAATCCTCTGAAGAAGGTCTGGAGCAGGAATTCAACTCGCTGCATGCACAGCGTGAGGCTTGTGAAGCCTATATCACCAGCCAGAAGCATGAAGGCTGGCAGCTCATCAAGACCGCCTACGATGATGGCGGGGTCAGCGGGGGCACTATGGATCGTCCGGCACTCAAACAACTGCTGGCAGATATCGAGGCTAAGAAAGTCGATATTATTGTGGTCTACAAAGTGGACCGCCTGACGCGCTCGCTGATGGATTTCGCCAAGCTGGTGGAGTTGATGGATAAAGCGGGTGTTTCCTTCGTATCCGTCACTCAGCAGTTTAATACTACCACATCCATGGGACGACTGACGCTGAATGTGCTGCTCAGCTTCGCTCAGTTTGAGCGTGAAGTTACAGGTGAGCGTATCCGGGATAAAATCGCGCTGTCTAAGCAGCGCGGCAAATGGATGGGCGGTGTGCCACCGATGGGTTATGACGTGAAGGAGCACAAGCTGATCATCAACGAACCAGATGCCGAGGTTATTCGACATATCTTTCGGCGCTATGTTGAATTGAAAACCGTTCATGATTTGAAGGTGGAACTGGATGCCACTAATGTTCGCACAACACCGCGCGCCTATGAAAGCGGCAGGACCACCGGTGGCAGGCTATTCCAGAAAGGCCATCTCTATCGCATTCTACAGAACCGGATTTATGTCGGGGAGATTGTCCATAAGGATAAGAGCCATCCTGGCCAGCATGAGGCGATTGTTGATATTGAGCTATTTGAAGCCGCGCAGAAATTGCTGACAGAGAATCGTGTCAAAAAGTTGAACGGTACAGGCAAGAAAGCACCATGCATGCTGACAGGCAGGCTGTTTGATGATCGTGGTCATCCTATGTCACCCAAACACAGCCGGACACGCAGGCTCTACTATCGCTACTACACCAGCCAGGCAATTATTAAAGGAACTCCACATGAAGCTGGAAGCCTTCCCAATATTCCCGCGCATGAGATTGAACAGCTGGTTCAGAGGGAGGTGCAGAAATTTTTGAAAGATGGTCAGCGGATGCAGCCGCTGCTCAAAGGTGAGCCTATCAAAACTCAACAGCATCTGCTCAAAACAGCAAGTGAACTGGCATGGCAGACAAGTGATGAAGCAAGGTTATTTATCAAATCTGTGGTGCACCGGGTAGAGATATCGAATCACGATGCCAAAATCGAAATCTGCGATGAATCGGTCATTCAAGCACTCAAAGGGGAGATGCACGCCAAGCCCATGGGTGAGAAAAACAAGATTCTGATTGAGCGGGAGGTGAAACTGACTCCCACCCGTGATGGTAGTAAGGTAGTAGTGGGTAGTGAAGCTTCAGGTAAAAACATGCAATTGATCAAGGCCATCACACGCAGCTTCCTATGGAACGAGCAACTGCTCTCCGGCGAGAAACGGACAGTCAAAGAAATTGCAGATCAGGAAAAGATTCAGGCACCCACTTATGTCAGCCGTGTCATGTACTTGCGCTTCCTAGCTCCGGACATTATCGAATCCATCCTCGATGGAAACCATCCGGCCGATTGGACGGTTGAAAAGCTCTTCGCCATCAAATCCATTAACTGGCAAGATCAGCGCAAGGCCCTCGGCCTTATCTAACCCCTAAGCTCACCACGGAATTCGCAAACGGAGAATCTCTGCCATTTGGCATGGATTTCTCTCCGGTAAAGGGCACTCTCTGGGTGACTTGTTACCGGTTCGATCCCGGGAAACCCCCGGAAACGCGGGGCTTCGGGGAGCGGAGCAAGTTATTGCTCTGAAACAAGAATTATAATGGCGGAGGAAGTGAGATTCGAACTCACGGAGGAGTTGCCCCCTCGGCAGTTTTCAAGACTGCTGCCTTAAACCACTCGGCCATTCCTCCACATAAAACCACTCCGGTTTACGAGTGGTTTAACTCTATTGCTCACGCGCCGCAGATCTGGCACTCGGCCACTCCTCCGCATGTAGAATGTGCTTAATACCGTATCCAGCGCATTTTGCAAGCGCTTCAGCGCAAATTCCTCAAACGCCTACCATTCGCGGAAAATCACGTAAACCGCGGCTATTATCAGGCCAAAGCCGAGATAATGGTTCCAGCGCAACGCCTCGCCCAGATAGAAATAGGAGAAAAACACAAAAACCAGCAGGGTCAGCACTTCCTGTATGGTTTTGAGTTCCACGGCTGAGAAATAACCATGCCCCATGCGGTTGGCCGGCACCTGCAGGCAATACTCAAAAAACGCAATGCCCCAGCTGATGAAGATGACAACATAAAGCGGCGCGGCCTTGTATTTCAGGTGGCCATACCAGGCAAACGTCATGAACACGTTCGACAAGAGCAACAACCCGATAGTGTAAAGTGGAACGGTTGGCATCCCGCGCCTACAGGTTGAACGGCAAGTGCCCGCGCAATTTGCCGTAGCTTCTGCGCTGACTACCACTGTTTATGTTTGAATTATCCATCATGACATTCTCTTTCAAAATTTCCCTGAATAAGTGAGCTGATAAAAGCTGGCGTTTCCCGGCGCAGGAAATCTGCGCACAAGATTTACTACGATATCAGGATAGGATATCCGTAGGCTTGAGAGTTTTGATGTAGGTGTCAGTAAGTGCCATGAATGGGGACCTCCGTTTTATGCCCCCAATTATGCCCCCATTAGGGCCCGGCTGTCACTAAATCAATTTGAATGACATTAAATCTAAAACTGGCTATTATGCTTGGTTATATAAGGTTTTTATGAATCTTATTGAATCTTAAAAAACCTGTAAATGGTGCCCAGGAAAAGACTCGAACTTTCATGTTCTTGCGAACGCTAGCACCTGAAGCTAGTGCGTCTACCAATTCCGCCACCTGGGCCCTCAGGAAGACCGCGTTTATAAAAGAAGAGCTTTTGTTTGTCTATCAAATAGACTGCATCTTTGCGAATAATGGCAAACCACGGCATCCCAATCAGGGTTATTTGACGCATATTCCCTGTTTATCAGGTAATTACGCTACCCTTGAGCAGCGCGCAGCGGCACGCGGTCGCTCTCGGCCACAGTTGCCGATAATTCACGCAGGCGTGCAACAGGAAAAGAAAGCAGCTTTTTGCCGATGTCTTTGCGATGACCATATGCATTGGCGATAACATGCCCGGGCCCATTGAAGATCACTTCGTGAGTCCCGTCTTTATTGAGTTTCAGGCCCAGATACAAAACGGGCGCGACCGTAAATGTAAGGCTGTTTTGAAAAGTAGCCTTAACCTGAACATCCCGTCCGTCCTCGATTTTTGCATCATGGTGTGGCCTTGACACCTTATCAAGTGTGATTGCGAATTCACGCTCGGCGATGA
>CAZAVR010000114.1:0-6824 GCA_964488435.1 uncultured Cytophagales bacterium
CAGACCGTAGTCATCCCGAATTCCTCCACGGAATACAGCGCTCCTTTCACAAATATAAGGGCGATCAATATTCTTCTTGATAACCTCGATAAAGCCGGAAGTAGTATCGCGGATGTGGATAAAAGGCACTGGCGAAGTGTCGCTTATTTTTTCAAAGCCTACAACTATATGAACCTGATGAATAAGTACGGGAACATTACCTGGGTTGAAAACGCATTGACTGATGCTGACCAGGAAACACTTTTCGGGCCGCGTACCCCTCGGGACGAAGTGGCCAAAAAAATTCTCGACATGCTCGTTTATGCCAAAAGCAACATAAAAGTAGCTGGTGACGGGGTCAATACCATCAACAAGAATGCGGTGATGGCCCTGATCTCGCGTTTTGGTCTGCGTGAAGGGACCTGGCGTAAGTATCACGGGCTGGCAAGTAGCGAAATCTATTTGCAGGCCGGCCGGCAGGCGTCTGACAGCCTGATGAAAGTCTTTCCTACACTTCATCCGAATTATGACGAAGAATTCAACAGTGAATCGCTGCGTGGGATACCCGGGATGATCTTGTTTAAGGAATATGCCGCATCGATACTCACGCACCGGCTTTCCACGTGGGCACGGAGCTCATCAGGCCGTCACGATCTGACCAAGAAAGCGGCTGATATGTATCTCATGAGCGACGGCCAGACCCGGTTCACCAGCCCGCTTTTCCAAGGGGATAAGTCACCTTACACCGAATTTCGCAGACGCGATAAACGTATGCTCTATACGATAGGTGTCCCTTACAAAGTCAATACGCCCACAAACAATACCTGGGCTCCTACGGGAGTCGCTGCTGATGCGGAGTACTTTCCACTCATGTCGGGTATGTCAGATGACAAGCACAAGACGCTCCCGGCGCTTAACTGGGGTGGACAGGTACTACCTCAGGAACCCAACTTTTTTAAGAATAATGTGAGGCCATTTTCGGTGACGATGACGGGCTACAGGCTCACCAAGTTCTCCAATAAGAGTAATACCGGCATATCGAGTCAGGATATCACGGACGCTCCTATTTTTAGAATGGGAGAAATCCTGGTCAATTATGCCGAGGTGATGTACGAGCTTGGCCTGATCGACCAGGCTGTAATTAATGCAACGATTAATAAGCTTCGGGCGCGAGGTGGGGTAGCTTCGCTGGATATCGGCAGTATCCCGGCCGACCCGACCCGGGATGCGACTGTGGCCCCCTTGCTTTGGGAAATCCGCCGCGAGCGGGCCGTAGAACTGATGGCAGAAGGGTTCCGTTTTGATGATTTGAGAAGGTGGAAGAAGCTCGATTATATCAGTGAGGAGCCGCTCGGCAGGTGGGTAAAAAACGCAGACTATAACAACAGGCTGAAAATTCAGAACAACGCAGCTGAGGGTTATATATCCGAGAGGGGTGTACCGCCACAGGGAATACCTGTTCATTATTATCTGTACCCGATTCCTTCAGGTCAAATTGTTTTGAATCCCAAGCTTACTCAGAATCCGGGCTGGCAATAATGCGGAGGGCATTATGTCTTGATGCGATTCAGATACTTTTTTCGTACGTGTCTGGCGGCCCGGGATAACCAGTACCGGGTCGCCCCAGATTTAAAAACCATAATAGTGATGTCAAAATCAGTTACGCTCGCCCTGTTTATATCCCTGACCGTAATCGGTATAGCGATCTCTCAGCCGACAAAAAACCGGCTTCCCAATATCATCTACATTTATGCGGACGATCTCGGGTATGGTGAGCTCGGGAGCTATGGTCAGAAAAAAATAAAGACACCGAACCTGGACAGGATGGCTGCCCAGGGTATGCGTTTCACACAGCACTACACCAGCATGCCAGTATGCGCACCTGCGAGAGCGATGCTCCTGACCGGCAAGCATGGCGGGCACTCCGCTATCCGGGGAAACCTGGAGCTGGGTGATTTTTCCGACGAGGGTGAACGTGGACAAAAGCCGCTTCCGGCAGAAGAATTTACGATAGCGGAAATGCTGAAACAAAAAGGATATGCGACAGGTATGACAGGCAAATGGGGGCTGGGGGTGAACAATACGGAAGGCTCGCCGAACAAGCAGGGCTTTGACTATTATTACGGGTACCTGGATCAGAAGCAGGCGCACAATTTCTACCCGTCTCACCTGTGGGAAAATGATCAGTGGGATACGCTGCCTCAGCCCTGGCTGAATGTGCACAAGAAGCTGGATCCGGCTACTGCCACTGATGCAGATTTCAATTATTTCAAAGGTAAAGTATATGCGCCTGCGAAAATGACAGAAAAAGCGCTTGCATTTATAGAACGCAGCAAATCCGGGCCGTTTTTTCTTTACATGCCCTACACAATACCCCATGTGTCCCTTCAGGCACCTGAGGAATATGTAAAGAAGTACGTTGGCTTGTTTGACGAAAAGCCCTATTATGGTCAGAACGGCTATGCTTCGACAAGATATCCGCTGTCTACCTACGCAGCGATGATCACTTATCTGGACGATCAGGTAGGCATCATTATGGAAAAAATCAAAGCGCTTGGACTGGATGACAATACCCTCATCATGTTCAGCAGTGACAATGGCGCCACTTTCAATGGGGGAGTGAACGCAGCTTTCTTTAATTCCGTGGACGGGCTTAGAGGATTGAAAATGGATGTTTATGAAGGTGGAATACGAGCGCCTTTTATTGCCCGTTGGCCGGGGAAAATCAAAGCACGAAGTATCAGTGATCATATCTCGGCCCAATACGACCTCATGGCAACTTTGGCTGAACTGACGGGGCAAAAGCTCCAGAAGACGGACGGTATCTCCTTTCTTCCCGAGCTGCTTGGTCAGAAAAATAAGCAAAAGCAGCATGAGTTTCTCTATTGGGAATACCCGGAGAAAGGCGGCCAGTTGGCAATCAGGATGGGAGATTGGAAGGGTGTAAAAACAGATCTGAAAAAGAACCCCGGAAACGCCTGGCAGATTTTTAACCTATCCACGGACCGGAATGAGACCAAAGATGTGGCAGCTCAGCATCCTGAACTTGTCAAGCGTTTTGATGAAATCGTCAGACGTGAACACGAGGATCCGGGGGTTGCAGGCTGGCAATTTGTTGATAAAGTTATTTCCCGGTGAGATGAATAGCGGAGTTTCGTATTTTAGGTATTCCCTGCTTGAAACAGAAGATAATTTTGCTTTTTATGATTAATAACCAAGATTTTCAATTTTGGTTATTAAGTGCACCTGATCGTTGCTCCAGATCCTGAGGTACTACCAATTTTGTGATTGAGAAGTACCCGCCTGTGTAGCCACTACTGAGGAAGTGCCATCTTCAGGAGTCTGCAAATCCCGAAGGGATGACACAACTATAGAAAAACAAAAAACCAACAACGTTTAAACAACCCTGAAAGGGTGGCACAAATAGCAGAACGCAGGCTATTAGACCTACCATTTGATTGCCCACCCGGACCAGCGGCCATCTGACCTAAGACGGGACATATTTTGCGATCCATTTTTAGCCACAGATGTACGGATTGTAGTTCCGGTTGTTCGGCAAAAATCAGAATCACCTACCTTCTACAAACCATCACCCTACCGGAAATCCTCAAGTACCCCTTCTTCCTTTTTCGAAACTGAAAATTGCGGGTTTGGAAGATTGTTTCTATATTTCTCTGAAAGAAGACACCGCGAAATCCCTGATAGCCTCGCCGATGAATTGTGAAACAGACTTAAAGCAACTTTTCAATGCACCAGCTAACTGCCAGATTTGCGCTTCCGAAAGCTCCGGTTTTTATTTTGTTGGCCTGTCTATTGTCGTTTGACAGTGCCTTTGCTCAAAAACTCCCCGAGCATATCGTCTACAAAAACAACAATCCTTTTGCCCTCATAGCCGGCGGTAGCAAGGGGATCGGCTATGCTATTGCGGAGGCTTTGGCCGGAAGGCATTTCAACCTGATATTGATTGCCCGGAATGAAGGATCCTTGCGCGATGCGCGCGACAGTTTGGTGACAAAGTATGGCGTGCAGGTTGAAATATGGAAGGCCGATCTTACTGACGAGCAGGTTGCCCCGGAGCTTGGCGAATGGTGTAAAAAAAACCGGCTGCCGCTCAAAATGCTTTGTAACGTAGCCGGAATGGGCGGACGTAATGATTTTTTGAAGTTACCTGCTGACAGCCTACGCTATATGATCAAAGTCAACCTGGAATCGCCGGTGGTCATGGTTAGTCACCTGCTGCCGGTTTTAGAGAAAAACAAACCTTCGTACATCCTGAACGTGGCCAGTATGGCGGCTTTCGGGCCGATACCGGTCAAAAACGTCTATTCAGCGTCCAAGTCCGGATTGCTCTTTTTCAGTTATTCGTTAAGAAATCAACTCAAGGATAGAGGGGTTAGTGTGAGTTGTCTGGCACCCGGACCGGTGTATACCAAGCCTGAAATTAAGCAGGTGACCAAAGAAAGCCTCGGGTTTTTCGGGGATCTGATGGCCGTAGCACCACGTAAGGTAGGGGAGATAGCTGTGGAAAAAACATTGGACGGGAAGATGCTCATTGTTCCGGGAACCATGGCGAAACTGTCTTCGGTTATGATCAGGATTTTGCCCCGTCGATGGGCCGCCGGGATTTATGGCGCTTTGGGGGATTAGGGGTTGGGCGCTTCGTCCCGCCGCTGGGGGGGCGACTCCCAGCGGCGGGACGAAGCGCCACAGTCTCTATTTGTTCGTAGTCTACACGCTATGCCTGATCCAATAAATTAGTTATTTCCGCTTCCACCACAAGTATAGCAAGGTTCCCGTCGATTGTCTCCACTGTATGCATATCCTCTTCCATGGCAGGCAGAGCAAGATCCTGAACCACTTTTTCCACCAGATCCGCCTCCGGGGGGGAAAAGAAATTTCACTGCGGCTTTCCAAAATTCCTCGCTATTTTTTTCGTCTGATTCTCGTTTTTTTATCCTTTGCGCTTTATGATCTGCGAGAATTTGTTCTATTGTTGATTTCCTGATTTCGACGGGAATTTTGTATATATCTTCCAGCCTTTCTTTTACTTCACGCCTGTGTTCTATATTGCCATTCGGAAATTTGCTTAAGTAATTGGTGCAGTATTCTATCAACATATCAAAGGAAGTATCTTTTGATACGTTGATTTTTGTGGCCATATTGTAGTATACAGATTCCAGATCTTCCGGAGTGGCGACCAGGAGTGTGGCTATTTTCGAGGTAGCCTTGACCTTACCAGATGTAAAACTATTGTGAGGAACTATATAATGACCTATGGTGCCATGTACCTCCTTTTTTAAAGCAGCAAGATCCTCATCGGTGTGTTCCCTGAATACGAATGAACCCTGCTCCACTAATATAAACTTTTTAAATCGCTTTCGATCTTCTTTTATTAACGTTTTAGGGTGTTTTTTCCACCATTTTTCAAGATCGCTAAATACAATAGCTTCGCGAAAGTTGCGATAGCGCCATCCCGGATGAAGTTCAAGCCCACCGAAGGGGCCCGGTCTGAATCCCTGCCCAAAACTTGCGCTATTTACAGCCATTTGAGAATATACACTTTCGCCCAAAAGAATGACAAATGCAAAGCAAAAGAGAATGTATTTCATAAATGGAAAAGTTTCGATGTTAGTCAGTTGCTATAGACAAAGAAAAACAGGAGCGAAAGCCGGTGGCGGAATGGTATTCAGGACCATGGTCTTTAGCTTTTCAAAAATATTTTCTTCATAGCAGCAGGGTTTTTTCGATCAGAGCAAACTGTCCTACTTAACGCGAGCCGACAGGAATTGCATCGCGATTTTATTTCTTTCGTATTCTTCATTTCTCTGTCAAGTCGAACGTATATGCCACCCTTTGTTTCGCAACTTATGGTTAGCATAAGCAGGCTTATTCTGACGTGAATGGACAGGATTCAACACAAAACTATTTGCTTTTTGTCTACGCTTCTTTCCTCTCGCGTGAATACGCCTTTTTCCGACATCAAGCAGTCTGATTCCAGCATGAACAAGAGATCATCAAGGGCAGTTGGGCTTAGCGGGCTCCCACTATGCGCGAATGGAATTCAAAAGAATGGCTAAGGAGAAGGTTCAAATGTTCGCAAAAATGAAGGGCTATCGGAGAGGGAAGGGTTGTATTATTGCAGGGTATTTCCTTGAAACAGAATATAATTTCGCGTGCAGTCTACTATGTTAGTTTAGAATCGGCATGAATATGGTTGTGGTACTCGTCTTTTGTCAAATACAGTTTTTTTGGTGTTTTCTCCAAATAAAATTTTGTTTTGCATTGGGGTGAGTACGTTACTATGGTCGCTTGGGTTGGGCTCCAGTGGGTGAGCGGAGCCCAACCCAAGCGGCGGCTCCTTATTTCAACAACCCTTCAATAGCCTCCTCCACCTTCTCAAAACCGAAAGCGCCGATTTCCTGGTTCATTCGCTCCTGTACCTGGTTCAGTTGAAGGTTTCCGATGCTTCCTTCGTGGGTATGATTCAGAGCGCGTGATGCCGTGTAGCTATGGTCTTCGATCTCTTTTCCTACCTGCCTGTAGGCATCCCGGAACGGAACGCCCTGCATCACCAGTTCATTGACCCGCTCTACACTGAATAGCAGATCGTATTTGCTGTCCTGCAGAAGGTCGGACTTTACTTTCATGTGTTCCAGCATGTAGGAAGTAACATCCAGACAATCCAGTATCTCATCGAAGGCCGGCATCATGATCTCTTTCAGCAATTGCATGTCGCGGTGATAGCCGGAAGGGAGATTGCTGAGCACGAGCGTGACTTCGAGGGGAAGGGCTTTGAGCCGGTTGGTTTTGGCACGAAGCAATTCGGCTACGTCCGGGTTCTTTTT
>CAZAVR010000114.1:6834-10150 GCA_964488435.1 uncultured Cytophagales bacterium
GCATGATGCTGCTCCCCGTCGTCAGCGCGTCCGGGAGAACGATAAATCCGAAGTTCTGGCTGTTGTACAAACATACGTCCATGGCGAGCCTGGATATGGTAGCTGCCACCGACGAAAGGGCGGAAAGGGCGGCTTGTTCTGTCCGGCCCCGGCTCATCTGTGCGTAAACGACATTGTGATGAAGGCCTTCGAAACCCAGCAACTTTGTGGTGAGCGTACGGTTAAGCGGAAAGGAGGAACCATAGCCTGCGCCGGAACCCAAAGGATTGCGGTTGGCCAGCCGGTAAGCGGCCTGAAGCTGTACCATGTCGTCGACCAGGGCTTCGGCATAGGCGCCAAACCAAAGTCCAAAGGAAGAAGGCATCGCTATCTGCAGGTGGGTATAGCCCGGAAGCAGGTGGTCTTTATTGGCTTCAGCCTGGTTGACCAGTGTATCGAATACCTTTTGTACGGCGATGGCTACCTGGTGCAAACGGTCACGGGTGTAGAGTTTCAGATCTACAAGCACCTGATCGTTTCTGGAACGGCCACTGTGAATTTTCTTGCCGGTATCACCCAGCTTACGGGTGAGGAGCAGTTCCACCTGTGAATGGACGTCCTCCACACCTTCTTCGATCTCAAAGGTATTTTGCTGAATCTGTTGGTATATAAGGAGCAATTCTGTTTTAAGTGCCTGAAGTTCCTCCGCCGTGAGCAGTCCTATGCTTTCCAGCATGATGGCATGGGCAAGATTTCCCTGGATATCAAACGGAGCCAGGTGAAGGTCCATTTCCCGGTCTCTGCCGACGGTGAAATGCTCGATCTTTTCTGAAGTGACTGTATTTTCCTTTTGCCAGAGTTTCATGTTTTGTCTATGTTGTAATGCTGTATGCTGTAAAGCAATAGGCTGTATGCCGCATGCTGTAAAGCAATAGGCTGTATGCCGCATGCTGTAAAGCAATAAGCCGTATGCTATAACGCCTAACGCCTAACGCCTAACGCCTAAAGCCTAAAGCCTAAAGCCTAAAGCCTAAAGCCTAAAGCCTAAAGCTTCCGTTATTCTCCGCGAATTTCGCCTTTATTTTTTAGAAATGTGTTATTACTGCATTCCTCTTTGCACAGGAAGCAATACCGATCAGAGTTTCTCCAGGCTGCAGGGCTTGCCAAATATATCCGGACTTGAGTTGTTTTCCCTTTTTATAGTTCCGAAATTTGCAGGGTAATTACCAACAGAGATCATTTAATTAAAACAAGGCTATTTTGCCATATAAAATACCATGAACTACCTCAGCAGAAGACCCCGCCGCAACCGTAAGTCGGGCGCCGTCAGGGACCTGGTCCAGGAGACGACGCTTTCCGTTCACAATATGATCTATCCCATGTTTGTTGTCGATGGGAGCGGAGTAAGGAGTGAGGTGAAGTCCATGCCCGGTATATTCAGGTACTCGCTGGATTTCTTGCTGGAAGAGTTGAAGGAGGTGATGGATCTGGGTATTCGGGGTATTGACCTGTTTCCGAATTATCCTGAGCAGAAAAAAGACAAACTGGCTTCTGAAAGTTATAAGGAGGATACCTTTTATCTAAGGGCGTTGACTGCTATTAAGGAGAAGTTTCCTGATCTGGCCCTGATGACAGACGTGGCTATGGACCCCTATAGTAGTGACGGTCACGACGGTTATGTGGAGAACGGACAGATTGTCAATGATGTGACACTTGAAATACTGGGAAACATGGCTGTGGCGCAGGCCAAAGCCGGAGCGGATATCCTGGGGCCAAGCGATATGATGGACGGAAGGGTAGGCTATTTACGCGACGTACTGGACCGTGAGGGGTACACTCAGGTAAGCATCATGTCTTACACCGCAAAATATGCAAGTGCCTTTTACGGCCCTTTCCGGGATGCACTGGAATCTGCTCCGAAATTCGGAGACAAAAAAAACCTACCAGATGAACCCGGCCAATCGCAGGGAAGCCTTGATCGAAGCCAATCTGGATTTTAATGAAGGGGCCGATTTTCTCATGGTGAAGCCCGCATTGTCTTACCTGGATATCATCAGCCTCTTGAAAGACGAGTTTGATATTCCTATCGCCGCTTACAACGTATCTGGTGAGTATGCCATGATCAAAGCAGCCGGAATGAACGGCTGGCTGGATGGCGACCGCATCATGATGGAAGTGCTGTTGAGCATGAAAAGGGCAGGCGCCAGTGTCATACTTACTTACTTCGCAAAAGAAGCTGCCGCCATTTTGCAGGGCAGATAAGGGCTGCCGCTCAGTCGGAGGATGAGGGCTGTTGCGAAATCTTGTCCAGCGAAATCCGGTTTTTGATCGTTGAAGTTTTATAAGCTACCGGAGTGAGGCCCGTGATTTTCTTAAACTGGTTGGACAGGTGTGCCGTACTGCTGTATCCCAGTTTCCACGCGATTTCACTTACGCTCAGTTCGTCGTACGACAACCACTCCTTTACTTTTTCGATGCGCTGGGCAATAAGGAATTGCTCCAGGGTCATGCCGGTTTCGGACGAAAAAAGATGGCTGATGTAAGAGTATTCGTACCCGGATTTCATGGCCAGATAGTCCGAAAAATTCATGTGTTCCGGTTTGTTGCCCTTCAGGTGCTGCACTTCGTCGATGATGAGTGTTTTGATGGATTCTACAAGCGAAACCTTCTTATTGACCAGTAATTCAAAACCATTGTCCTGTAGTATGGTTTCAATGATCTGCAACTGATCTGTTGTCGGTTCTTCGGAAATTTCCACCTCGCCGAGTTCGACGCCTATCACCTGCAGACCGGCATTCTCCAGTTCGTCCCGCACCACTTTCCTGCAGCGATCGCATACCATGTTTTTGATGAGTAGCTTCATAAATATTTTTTTGATCGTCGGGAGACCGCATTTGCCGGATTTCCCGACGAGGATCTATTCCATGATTTTGTACCGGATGCCCAGGTAGATCATTCTGCCGGTAACCGGCCCCCAGGCCATGCCTCCGTCAAAGCCGTCGCTGAAGGGTTTCATAGCGTTGGCGATGGGGTCTTTCTGCGTGAAATTGTTCAGGTTTTCACCTCCGAGGTAAAAATCCCACTTGGGAAACGTCCTGGTGATCTGCGCATTTACGTTGAAGAAAGAGGGTGCCTGAGTGCTGTATGCAGAAGGGTTGTCGTGATGATCGTGGTGGGATTCCATATACATCATCGGCATTCTTTTTTTGCCGTTCCATTGAACGGTGAAATCAAATTTCCACTTGTCATAGGGTAGCGCATAGGCCATGTTGAAGAGTACCCGGTCGCGGCTGGTCATCATGCGTTGCGTGAGAAAAGGAATGCCGTTCGCCCCCAC
>CAZAVR010000115.1:0-6028 GCA_964488435.1 uncultured Cytophagales bacterium
TTCAAAAAATGACACCCTGCATCTCGTTCTCCAGATTGCCAACTTTCATCATAGGGGTGATGACATGAAACCAGTCGGGTTGGGTAGTTTCTTTTGTCGTGCCGGGAGATCCGTTGTTGGCGGAGAGATTCCCGTTTACATAGAGGCGATACGAGGTGTAGCAGTCAGGCATTCGCAGCGCGAGAGCATTTTTCTCATGATGAGGTAAAATAATGGTTGCCTCGTAGGTTCCATATCCACTGGCCGGCAGAGGTGATCCTTTCCACATCATGTCATTCCAGAGTTCAGGGAATTTCACATACTCGAACTCACCTGGTGCATCGCCAGGCTTACGCATCTGAAGCCAATACAGTTTCCAGTAGCCGTTCAGCGTATACTCTTTTTTTGAAAAGTCGGCTTTTCTCAGGTCAAGAAGACCATTGATAACAATAGGGGATAGAGGTTGCTGAGAAGTGGCGAAGCTCAATGGAGATGAATATAACGAAATCAATGTCGTCACCAACAGGATCAGTAGTACGTCTCTGCGCTTCATACTTTTTAAATAGGCTGATCGAACAGGAATAAACCGGAGGGTTTTTTTTAAATTTTTCAAACGTTTTACGAATGTATTAGAAATTTGGCAGCTCTTTACCACTTGCCAGATAAAAATACCTTTCCGGATATTCATGTAACTTTAGAATAATAAAGTTACATAAAACTAAAGTCCTAAAAAAACAGTAAGGCGTCGGCAAAGGAAATTTTACTTTCCAAGACGACGCCTTACTGTTTCGACTACCTGAGGGATGCCTACAAAACGGGGATCCTAAGTACCTGACCAGGATAAATTTTGTCGGGATGTTTCAATAGCGGCTGGTTGGCTTCGAAGATAGCCGGATACTTCATGGGATCTCCGTAAAACTTCTTGGCAATTTTGGACAGGGTATCTCCGCTTACCACGGTATGATACTGAGCTTCCGGCGTTGGGGTTTCCACGGCCAGATTGTTATTTACAGTCGTTACTCCTTCTACATTTCCGACGGCCAGTGCAATTTTTTCAGCGTCTTCCTGTTTGGCCACCTCCCCTTCCAGAATAACGGTGTCGCCGGTCGTCTTAATTGTAAGCGCTTTAAATGGCAGGCCGAGTGACTGAACATGTTTAAGTAATGCTCCGGCCCGAAGGGGCTCTGCCTCCGGAGTAGGTTCTGCCTGCTCCCTGGAAAAAATCTTTTCGCCCACGCCTTTGAAAAATGATAACAGTCCCATGATGTATAATGGTTTTGGATTAAAGAAGATAAAATATAATGATTCAAATCTAAACTAGTTTTTTTTTAGTCAATTGCTTAGACCAGGAAATAATAATTTGGTCACAATCGGTCCGGCCTTTGATTTTTGAGTAATTTTCCAATCCTTTAAATGGAAGTATGTTGTAAAACCAAATCGTTTTAATGAATCGCAGAGAGAATATTAGCAGGTTGCAATCAGAGCATTTTGATATTTGTGTGATAGGAGGTGGAGTGAGCGGTGCCGGATGTGCGCTGGATGCTTCGCTTCGCGGTTATAAGGTGGCTTTGATTGAGCGTGCAGACTTTGCTTCAGAGACTTCTTCAAAATCGACGAAGCTTATCCACGGGGGCGTACGCTACCTTGAACAGGCTTTTAAAAACCTGGACTTTGGCCAGCTTAGACAAGTGAGGCACGGACTTGATGAACGTCATATTGTGTTGTCAAACGCCCCCCATCTCGCAAGCGCTCTCGCTTTGGTTACACCGGTTTCTAATTGGTTTTCCGGGCTTTATTATAGTTTGGGTCTTAAGCTATATGACTGGTTCTCACGTGGAGATATTCTTCCAGGCAGCAGGTGGCTATCAAAAAGGGAACTTCTGGAGCGAATTCCGACGCTCAATACGTCCAAAGTTCATAGCGGCGTACTCTATTATGACGGACAATTAAACGATGCGCGTTACTGCCTGGCCATCGTTCAAAGTGCAAGCGAGAGTGGAGCAGTGACAGCGAACTATACGGAGCTGACTGGCTTTGAAAAGGATGCCTCAGGTAAGCTCGTTTCGGCGGTTTCAACAGATTTGCTTGCAGGGGATCAAATAGTGATCAATGCCAGCCTGTTTATCAACTGTACAGGTCCTTTTGCGGATCATGTCCGGCATGAGGCTAATGCCGGCCTTCCCGGGCGAATCAGGACAAGTAAAGGGGTTCATGCTGTTTTGCCCCTGGAAGTTTTGAACAGTACGGAAGCGATGCTGATACCCGAAACGCCGGACGGCCGTGTAGTATTCGCGATCCCTTTTGAGGGGAAGCTGCTGCTTGGCACTACGGATACCGAATACAATGATCTGGATCGGGAACCTCTGGCTGAAGAAAGTGAGGTAGAATTCCTTTTGAATACCCTTTCACCTTATCTGGCCGTCAAGCCCGACAGGTCCAGAGTCAGTGCCGGATTTGGAGGGGTGAGACCGTTGCTTGCAGCCGACCCTTCTAAAACGACCAAACGTCTCACGCGCGACCACGAAGTCGAACATGATGCTGCTTCTAATTTACTTAGCCTGTTGGGTGGAAAATGGACGACCTACCGGCTCATGGCCAGTGATACAATAGATGTAGCGGGTGACCTGCTCGGTACCAGACGACCCTGTACTACAGGAGAATTCGTTCTGGCAGGAGGCGAGGAGTATCGGTTCGAAAAGTGGAAAGTACTGTCAGCAGGATATGGTTTGTCGGAGGATATAAGTAAACACCTGATGAGAACGTATGGGGCCAGGGCTATGGGGGTGGCCGCGTTGATTGCTGAACAAAAAGAGCTCTCCGAGCGACTGCTGCCGGATTATCCTTTTATTAAGGCGGAAGTTATATTTGCAGTCAGGTATGAAATGGTGATGGTGCCAAGGGACTTTCTGGCCAGGCGGATCCGTTTGGAGATTACCGACTGGAAGGCGTGCCTCCTTTGTTTGCCAGTTGTTACGGGATTGATGAAGAGAGAGTTGGGGTGGGATCAGGCGCGGGCCGATCAGCTGGAAGCTTCTTACCGCGAATTGATTCAGGGATTCATGAAAGTGGCAGGAAGTAAATCATAAACTTAATCACCCAAGCGCCAGCAAAAGGGATTTGTAATTTTTACCGCAGATATGGAGCCGGAAAACGATACCCGACAGATCATCCTTCCTGAAAATAAACGCCTCTACTTTTGCTCGGATTTTCACCTTGGGTCTCCTGATGAAAAAGTAAGCAGGGAGAGGGAGCTGGTGATTCTGAAGTGGCTGGAGGGTATTCGTGAAGATGCCCATGTGCTTTTTCTTGTGGGGGATATCTTTGATTTTTGGTTTGAATATAAACACGTGGTACCTAAGGGCTATGTCAGATTTTTGGGAAAACTGGCAGAACTCTCAGATCAGGGCATCAAACTCGTTTTCTTCACAGGCAACCACGATATGTGGATGCGGGATTATCTGGTAACAGAATTAAATGCTGAGGTGTTTAGAAAACCTGTTCGATACGAAATTCAGTCAGGTCTTTCAACGGCTAGTTTCCTTATCGGGCATGGTGATGGCCTCGGTCCGGGTGATTTTTTTTACAAAGGATTGAAGATCCTATTTGAGAACCCCCTGGCGCGATGGTCTTTCCGACAGCTGCATCCGGATATTGGCATGCGTATTGCAAAGGCGTGGTCCGGACACAGCCGGGCTGGTAATCATTTGAAGGACGAGGATAAGTTTGTCAGTAAGGACAGGGAGTGGCTTTACCTTTATTGTTGCGAAGTCGAAACCCGCAGGCACCATGATTACTATGTATTCGGCCATCGCCACCTTCCTCTGGATTTGTCAGTATCAGAGAACAGCCGTTATGTCAATCTGGGAGAATGGTTTTCTGAAAAGAGCTTTGCTACTTTCGATGGAGAAAATCTTACGTTAACCCGCTATTGAAAGTCTATGAGGTCTCCGGGTTTGATCCCGAATTGTTCACAAAACCCTGCATTGACTTCCACCACATACCTCGCACTGCCTCCGGACGGAATAGATGCTTCAGAGAAAGGCTGAGTGCGGGTGTGGATCGAAATGATTTTTTTGCCCGCGTCTGCATATATAATATCCAATGATATAGAGGTGTTTTTCATCCAGAACGAATGTTCCCGAGCATCGTCGAAAATGAATAACATGCCGGCCGATGCCGGAAGCGACGAGCGGTACATGAGTCCTTTTGAACGCTCCAGTTCATTTTCTGCGATTTCAATATCTATCGTTTTTATGATCTTATCTTTTGACAGAAAACGCAACGTGCCCTCCTTGGTGAAGTCGTTAGAAACCGAGGTGGTTGATTTTACGTGCTCTGGCGGAGTGTTTTTTTTTGTATTTACCAGAAAATACCCCAACAAAAGAAGGCCGGTGACCGCGACAATTACCGCGATGGTTTTTGAATTTTTTTTCATGTTCATTTTATTCGCGCAGGACGAACTTCTATTTTACTTGGTAGTGTCCTCGCCGGCATTTTAATCAGGTCGGCTACAATTTGTCCGATGTCTTCCGGCTGTATTTTCCAGGCGTCTTTGTCATTAGGTGTATGGTTGTTGAAATGAGTAGCGACCGAGCCCGGCATGATGGTGGTTACCTTGATTCCTTCGTCACGAAGATCCAGCATCAAAGCCTGCGTAAATCCGACGATACCGAATTTACTTGCGTTATAAGCCGTTCCATTTGCAAAGAAATTAGTCCCCGCCAGACTGGCGATGGTGATGAAGTACCCATTGGATTCTTTTAAAGCCCCAAGTGAAGCTTTTATAGAATAGAATACGCCTGTAACGTTTATGTCCATCGTTTCATGCCATTGTTCCACAGTTAAGTCCTGGATCGGCGCAAAATGACCCACGCCTGCATTGGCAATCATATAGTCCAGTCTTCCCCAGTTTCTCAACACGTTAGCGATGGCTCCTTCCTGGGCATTGAGATCCCGGACGTCAGCCACGATACCCATTGCATACCCTTTTCTCAATTTGTTTAGTGACACTTCTGCTGCTCTGAGTGCGTCTTCCGATCTTCCTGTGATGGCGACTTTCACACCTTGGTCCACAAGTACCCTGGCTACACCTAAGCCTATCCCTTTACTCCCACCCGTGATAAGGGCGGTTCTGATGATTTCTGACATTTTCTCGTTGTTTGGTTTTCTATTCTTAGAACCATGATCCTTGCCGGATGGTTTGCTCAGGTGATACTTATTTTCGTATTCATTCGACAATTATAGGATAAATGCAAACTCATTCTTACCAGCTTTTGAAACGTCCCATAGTTGCGTTTCAATAAAGTATAACTATAGTACGCATTGATAAATACAGGTGATGCACGACGAAAAAACGAAATACTCCTCATTTCCTCCAAAATGTAAATGATATTAATTCTTTGATAATTAATAGATTGGCAAGATTTGTGATATAATTTTTTCAAAAAAAATTGACAACATACCAAAAGATGGCGTAACTTCACGGCATAGTGTGTGTATAGTTTGAACATCCGCTTGGGATTTCCCGGGTGGGTGTTTTTTTATTGATGTGTTTGTTACGGTTACGTTTTCAGACGAAGTATACCGACAGTATTCAAAATGTTTAGTTTCTCTTCTATTTTTTCCGGCTTCCGATCTAAAAAATCCAGGAGGTGGTTTGTAATCCATCTTTTCTCAGCGGGTATCATTTTGTTTCTGTCCCGTACACGCAAGCACCGAAGGGACGGTCTGGTGTCGGCGTTTGTTTCTCCTTCGTATGGGCACCCTCTCTGTGGGAAAACAGGAGCAGGAGGCCAGGTGGAAGCACTTCCTTTTAGTTCAAGCCATAAGGTGATGTTTCAAATTCAAAGAAATACAGACGGATCCATAACAGACGTAACGGAGGGGGAAAAGGTAGTGGATGGGAGTCTTCTGAGGGAAGCAGATGGCAGAACCTACCGGGCTTTTTACTGGATCAATAATGTGCGCTGGCAGCATAGCGATGGAGAAACAAACGCCGACACCAGACCGTCCCATCGGTGCTTGCGTGTACGGGACAGAAACAAAATGA
>CAZAVR010000115.1:6038-10057 GCA_964488435.1 uncultured Cytophagales bacterium
GCAGCATAGCGATGGATCACCCAGGCTGTTGCAAGACCTCCTCCTTCCTACAGGCCGGCTTATACACCTGAAAAAAGTATGGGCTGATCAGCTATGGGTCACGAGCTTCGATGAGCTTTATCTGAAGCAGCCGGAAGTCTGGTATGAGAACAAAGGAGCAGACAGCGCTCTGACCTATAAAACTATTACGCTTGTACTAACAACATGACGTAAGCTATGAAAAAGAACCCCCCATGGTTGAACGCCGCCTCACTTGTACCACAGTATTGGAAGTATCCTGTAGAATCTCTTCCCGACAAACCCGTATGCATGCAATGTATCGTAACGGAAGCTACGGAGCTGCAGTTGAAGTCCGCTGGTGTTACGCATTTGTGGGAGAATATGGCGATAAGCCAGCAGAAAATGGATATCAGGATATGTCAGAATTATTCCACCATTTTGTTTGGAAAGGCTGATCCAACGGAAGACGAGGTAAGGTCAGTGGCCAGAAGATTGCAGATATACGACGACTTTGTGGTTACCGACGAATTCGGAGAAGGGAGTTTCCCGCAGATAGACCAGATTCAGACCTCTGCATGGTTCTATGACGAGCTGAAAAAGCGAGCCGTTGAATCTGGAAAAAAAGTGCATTTGTTTGGTGAATACGGTAGCCAGGCGGTACAGTGCTATACTAATTTCCGCCATCAATGGGGGGATGTTCGTCGTCCGATGGATCCCTATTTTCTTGAGATCCTGGGGCCGGATATCGGCGGGAGGCTCGATGGTTCGGCCAAATTTCTAAGAAACTATCTCAATGGTGATCTCCGTAAGATCAGGGGGCGTTGCCTTTGTTACTACTATGCTTACGAAGCGCTTGATGGAGATTGGGTTACCTCCATTCCATTGAACGCAATGTACAATTACAATGGTGCCGACACCGAGTGTTTGCTCTTCTTATGGGGAAAGTCGCAGTCGAATGGAGCGATGATCGATGTGCCTCAGCGTGATAGTGGGACGATACATCCCGACGGACAGGTTACTACGGACTATCCTATCGTAAATCCGGAGCTGATGAAGATACTTGGCTTTTTCGGGATGCTGTTCTGTGATGCTGTCTACTTGTGGGACGATTTCGGAACAGGTCCTGATGACCAGAACAGTCCGGTCTGGCTGAGTCCCAAAGCCGGTACCGATGCATTTATGGTCGGCGTGCAGTGGTATGCTCAATTGGTGCCTGTTCTGAACGAAGCGGGACGGGAGATAGTTTGTTGTGATTATACAAGTAACGGAGTACGTGTAGCATATAAGGGTAACGAAAGACGTGTGTCGAGACGAGGGAAGCCGTATTTCTATAATAGCTATTTTAACGAAGTGGCAGCTTCCCTGCGCGGAATGGCTTTTGTTATACCTGGTACATCTCCTGCTTTTGTATACCTCAATTGCTACCTGGGGCCATGGCAGAGTGAAGAGGTCGTGATTCATTACGAGGGGAAAGACTATTCGCTGGGGTGTATACCGGGTACCTTCCTTTATGTAAGCGGAGGTAATACACTTTAACGCATTACGCAGCCAGCCTCTCATACATACAAAAAGAGCCCCCGGTGATGTAGAGGCCCTTCTTGTATGATATTAATGAATTTATTTTGTTGCTGGTATGGCGAAAAACAAGCTCACCTGAATAACGCTATTTTTGAAATCCGGACTCATTGTCGGGATTTGAGAAGCATTAAAGTCGCCGACTTTAGATATGCCGGCAATATACCTGGCACCAACCCCGAATCCCATTCCTGCCTGAAATCCTAAACCTGCAGCTGCGGAAAGATCAAGGTTATTGGCAAAGTGATCTATCGTCTGGTTGCCGGCGTTCTGTCCGGTTCTAAACGAAGCCTGCGGACCGGCTTCGATATAGAAGCCACCACGACTTCGGAGTTTAAGCATCACCGGCACGGCCACATAACTAACCTTATAATCGGTTTTTGTACCTGCATTGTCTATTTTAGCTCCCTGTGTAGAGAACAAGACTTCCGGTTGTATCGAAAAGACACTCCCAATCCCAAAGTTCAACAGGCCACCGAGGTGAAATCCCACAAGGGCATCAGATTTAAAGTTCGAGCCCGTGTAATTACTCACATTTACACCTGCCTTCGGGCCGAAGCTGAATGACTGAGAGAATCCTGCTGTCGCAAACGCTGATAGTACAACGGCTATTATTACTTTTTTCATAAGATTGTTAATGATTAAAATACAACATAAAACTACTTATTAAAATATCGTGCCTTTCACAGCGTGCGCATCAAATGAGGTGACTGGCTGCCTGCAGATCATCTGCGGCAAGCGTCGATTCGATGTTTTTTTTGTTTTATGTGGAAAATAATACACAGTTAAAGGGTTTGGGAGTTACCTCTGGCATCGCTTATGAACCCAGCCGATCCATCCGTTGAGATGTTTATCAAGTTCGTGAGGATAATCTTAAGATGTCGTTTCCGCTCGGTTGCTGAAAAATCTCAAGGTCGAAAAAGCCGACCGACGCGATCAGATGATCGAAAATGTTGGCTTGAATGTCTTCATAATCGGCCCACTTAGTGGTGGCTGTAAAGCAATATATTTCCAAAGGAATTCCGCGGTCTTCGATCGCGAGCTGTCGTACTAATAGAGTCAGATCCCGGTTGATATGCGGGTGATTCCTCAGGTAAGCTTGGGCATAATTCCTGAATATACCCAAGTTGGTCATTCGCCGGCCATTGATCAGTTGGGTCGTGTCAACCCTATGCTCAGTATTGTGTCTTTCTATTTCCTGCTGTCGTTGGTTAATGTAGCCATTGATAAGCTGATATTGTTTGTATTTTTCCCGGACTTCGCCGCTGACGAACCGGACCGTATGCGTATCTATGAAAATAGACCGTTTGATCCTCCTTCCTCCACTCTCCTGCATACCACGCCAGTTTTTGAAGCTGTCGGTAATAAAGAAATATGTAGGAACTGTGGTGATTGTTTTATCCCAGTTTCTTATTTTGATTGTGTATAGGTTGATGGCTATCACATCGCCGTCTGCGTTGAATTTAGGCATTTCTATCCAATCCCCCACCTTTACCATCCCATTAGCTGAAATCTGTACACTGGCCACTAGTCCCATGATCGTGTCTTTAAATATCAAGAGAAGTATTGCGGTCATGGCTCCGAAAGCACTCAGCAGATAAACCGGAGATTTATCCAGTACCTCGGAAAGAATCAGAATACCAGTGAAAATGTAGATGATGATTCTGGCAATTTGGAAGTAGCTGGAAAGTGGTTTCTCTATAAAAAGCGCTGTTTTTGTAAGGATAGACTCTGTTGCCTTAATCAGGGATATTACGACCATCGTGACAACGATAGTCAAGTAGCAATTGATGAGCTTATCTGCCAGGATAAATAAAGGGCCTGAATTGCCCAAAAGTAGAGGCGCCGCCATTTTGAGAATTGTGGCCGGTACCAAGTGCGCAAGTTGGTCGAGTGGCTTTTTTTTTACGAACAACTGGCCCCATTCGGGCGAAGACTTACGGACGATGGTGTACAGCAGTGCGACAAGGTATTTTTTTGTGATCCAGTAGGCAACCAGGCTGATAGCTGTAAAAGCACCGATAAGAAAAAAAAGACGAGGAGACGCCGCGTCGGGAATATCAAGGCCTGTTTCCAGCGCTATTTTATTTAGCCAATGGGTCAGAGTATTCATTTTATTATTTCACTTAATTTCAAACCGGATCTTTCGGTGACTTTTACTTCTTTACCTGCCTGAAAATAAGCAAAAGTACAAACATAACCAGAAAGAAATAGAAAGTTTCCCAGGGATTGTACCATGCAATGGCAAGAAGCGCAAAAATGGACAGGGCGAGCGCAGTATACGGAAAGAAAGGGTAAAACGGAGTTTTGAAAGGCCTCTCCATATCCGGACGCCGTTTTCTGAGTACAAGCAGGCTGATCATACTTATAATGTACATGGTCACTGCTCCTATGGCAGAGAGCGTTATCACCTGAGCGGTAAAGTTTTCAACTTTGAAGTGTGG
>CAZAVR010000116.1:0-6289 GCA_964488435.1 uncultured Cytophagales bacterium
TTTGACAAAGCCCTTTGGGAAGCTGCCGAAGTCCTGACCGACTCAAGTGCAGGATTAACGTTGAAATATGTCAGTAAGGATATGGAGGAGGGTTACCCCGGCGAGCTGGCTGTGGAGGTAAGGTATACGCTTACCAATGAAAATGCGTTGAGAATCGATTACTCGGCGACCACCGACAAACCCACTGTCATTAACCTCACCAATCACAGCTATTTCAATCTAACCGGCTTGAAGCGGGATATACTCAATCATGAGATTTCTATCTCAGCCGACAGCCTGGTTGTGGTCAATGAAAACCTTATTCCGAAAGGACGACTTGAGCCTGTCGGGGGTACCGCATTTGACTTCAGAAAGCCTGTGACCATAGGAGCAAGGATTGATGACACCTCAAGTGAACAAATCAGAAACGGAGGAGGCTACGACCACTGCCTGGTACTGAATAAATCGAAAGACCCTTTGCCCCTGATTGCTACTGTATTTGAACCTGTCAGCGGAAGAACCATGGAAGTATTCACAACCGAACCGGGTGTGCAGTTCTATACAGGAAATTTCCTGGATGGAAGCCTGACCGGGAAAGGGGTAACTTACACGAAGCGCTATGGATTTTGCCTGGAAACTGAGCATTTTCCTGATTCGCCTAATCAATCCCAGTTTCCCAGCACCGTACTACGACCCGGAGAAAAATACAAAACGACTACACAATATAAGTTTGGCGTGAGATAATTCCTGTTAATTTTTCAGGATATCCCGCACTTCTATAAGAAATTCGCGAACCCGCTGAAGACGGTGAATCAGGTTTTCAGCGGATTCGCGATGATTCAACTGCTTTACGGCGCCGGTATTGGTACGCCCCTGAACTTCTTTCTGATATATAATCTGGCGAATGACCTCCATATTCTCCTGCGTAAACATTCTGCGATTACGGGAATCCCTCTTGGGGCGCAAATGCGGAAAGGTTTTTTCCCAGTAACGCACAGTTGACTCCTCTACGCCGAACATTTCCGCGACCTCTTTGGTAGTATAGTAACGCTTTTCCGCCATACCCCTCCAATCAGACGAGTTGTTTCCTTACTTCGATCTCAAACTGGTGATAAACCAGTGAATGTGGAGGGATGCTCTTGGTTATCCATGCATTTCCACCTATGATAGAGTCGTGACCAATGGTAGTCTGCCCGCCCAGGATAGTCGCGTTCGCATAGATTACAACATTGTCCTCTATAGTAGGATGTCTTTTTTGCTGGGCCATTGATTTGGCCACATGGGTAGCACCAAGCGTAACGCCCTGATATATTTTTACGTTGTTTCCGATTTCAGTCGTTTCCCCGATGACCACCCCTGTGCCATGATCTATAAAAAACGAATGACCTATAGTCGCGCCCGGATGAATATCAATTCCTGTCACTCCATGTGTATATTCTGAAAACATACGTGGGAGAAGAGGCACCCCGCAGGAAGCCAGGAGGTGGGCAATACGGTAAGTAGAAATGGCCAGGAACCCCGGATAGATGGAAAGTACCTCTTCCAAACTCACGGAAGCGGGGTCATTGTCTGCAATCGCCTGGGCATCCTTAAGCAGCAGATCATACACTTCCGGAATCCCGGACTCGAACTGCTCAATTACCTTGTTTATTTTACCATCTATAGCAGGGGCAATAGGCTCAAGCAAACACTCCAGATATCCCATTATGGCACTGAAAGAGGTTTCCAGGCTTACCTGTTTACCTTCTTTTCTGACGCATTCACAATCCTGGCTTATCGGGAAAAGAAAGTTGACAAGCCGCGTCAAAAACTCCCCGCTTTCCTGTCTGGAGGGCATTTTATACCGGTACTCCTGGTTCTGTCTGGCAAGACGCACAAAAAATGCCTGTTGTTGTTCCTTAGTCATACAGTATGGTTCAAAAACGAAATAACATGCAAAAGAATAAAAAGATTGGTAGATTGTAAAAAATCTTATGGACACACTTCCCACCCACTCGTATAAAGGTAACTTTGCAAACCCGGTAATTGATACTCTTTTCCGGCCATTTTGTAAAATATTTACTATTTGATTCGCTCGAAACAGGTCAGCACTTCTAAAACACATGAACAAATCCATTGAACTGACACTTCCTCCCGAAACGGCGCTTGACGAAAATGCTTTCCGGCGGCACGTTCTGAATAAACTGGGCATTCCAGAAAATCCGGAAACGGTTATCCGCAAAACCCGTCAGTCGATCGATGCACGCGGCAGGCAGGTGAAAGTTACGGTTAAAGCTGAGATATATCCGAACGGCAAAGCGCCAGATCTCGTACATTATCAAACCAGCTATCCGGACGTAAGCAGAAGCAAGAAGGTTATCATCGTCGGTTCCGGGCCTGCCGGGCTGTTTGCAGCGCTCCGACTTATGGAATCCGGTATCAAACCGGTCATTCTGGAGAGAGGAAAAGATGTGCAATCCAGGAGGAGAGATCTGGCTGCAATAAATAAGGAGCATATAGTCAATCCTGATTCAAACTACTGTTTTGGCGAAGGAGGGGCGGGTACTTATTCCGATGGGAAACTCTACACCCGTGCAACCAAAAGAGGAGATATCAGACGCGTTCTTGAGATTTTCGCTGCTCATGGAGCCGATGAACAGATACTTGTCGAAGCACACCCGCACATCGGCACGAATAAACTTCCCAAAATCATCGCCAGGATGCGGGAAAACATCCTGAACCATGGAGGGGAAATATGGTTTGACACCTGCGTAAACGACCTGATCATCCGTAACCACGAGATCAGAGGTGTGATGACGAGAGGAGGTAAAGAATTCGTCGGTGAGGGTGTGATACTCGCTACCGGGCACTCAGCAAGGGATATCTTCGACTTGCTACATCAAAAAGACATATTGATAGAGAAGAAGCCTTTCGCCATGGGTGTCAGAATTGAGCATCCGCAAAGAATCATTGACAGTATCCAATACCATTGCGGCAGCGATCGCGGTCCGTACTTACCGGCGGCAGCTTACAGTCTTGTGACCCAAACACAGTTCAATAATGTCCAAAGGGGTGTTTTTTCATTTTGTATGTGCCCCGGAGGGTTCATCGTGCCCGCCGCTACCGCCCCCGGAGAGGTCGTTGTCAATGGCATGTCTCCCTCAAGAAGAGACTCACAATACGCGAATTCAGGCCTTGTAGTAGCGATTACCGATCAGGATCTGAAGAAGTTCGAAAAATACGGCCCCCTGGCTGGACTGCAAATGCAAAAGGAACTGGAACAACGTACATGCCGTCTCGCAGGCGGGTCTCAGTCAGCTCCATCACAAAGGGTACAGGATTTCGTCAATAAGAAAATTTCAAAAGAAACGAACGAAACCTCCTACCAGCCCGGGTTAGCTACGGTGGATTTGTATGACGTTTTGCCGGACCACATCGCCTTTCCGCTCCGCGACGGTTTAAAGGACTTTGGAAAAAAACTAAAAGGCTATGTCACCAATGAAGCCCAGCTTGTCGGCGTGGAAAGCAGAACATCTTCTCCGGTACGCATACCCAGAATACCAGAAACCTGTGAACATCCCGTAGTGAAAAGGTTATACCCATGCGGCGAAGGCGCAGGCTACGCGGGCGGTATTATGTCTGCGGCCATGGACGGTGAGAGATGTGCAGAAATGTTCGTAAAAAGCTATGTGTCTTAGCATGTCCTGATCACCATGAAAAAAACGGGAAATAAGATTATGGGGAGATACATCCTTTTCTTTTTCCCGGGCCGTCTATTCTGTCATACTGGAATACTTATTGGGGTATTCCTCCCGGACTCAAAGATCCGGGCACAGGGTCAGACCACCTACGGTAACGAATGGATAAATCACGAACAAACCTATTTTCGAATCCCTGTTGCTTCCACTGGCTGGTACCAACTCGCTGCTGAAAAAATACAAAACTCCGGTATCGACCTGAAAAACATCCCTGCTGAAGCGATACAGATCTTCCATCGTGGCCGGGAAATTCCTATCCTGCTCAGGCAGGCAGGCAGCGGGCCACTCGCCCCGGGCGATCAAATAGAGTTCTACGGAACAAAAAACGACGGGGCTCCCGACTCCCTCCTCTATGTAAATCCTCAGCAGCAGCCTCATCGCCACTACAGCCTTTACAGCGATACCTCCTCCTATTTTCTTACCTGGAGGAAAGATCAGGTTCCCGGGAAAAGGGTCATCAGCCAATATCCCACTACTGAAAGCTTAACTGCACATTGCCATCTCAAAGATGAGCTGCGACTTTTCGTTTCGCAATATCCAGCTGGAAATATCTATCCCATGGGTGCAGGATATGATAACGGCACCATACTTACAACTTATGACACGGGTGAGGGCTGGACCGGTCCGGCGCGCAGCAGCGGTGCGTGGGAAACGCAACGGATTCTGCCAGAAAGACCATGCTGGTCTCACGAGGCGGCGTTCCGGTTTGAAGTTCTTTTAACAGGCCGGTCCGCCGGTAATCACCGCGCTGAAATATGGTCGGGAAAGCCCGATGCCCTGATCCGGAAAATAGGCGAAGTTACCTGGGCAGACTACGGCACCGCCTTATTTTCTTCCTCCCTCTCCAGTACAGACCTGGTAGAACAGGAGATATTTATATCTGTTGTCCCTAAAAATTCGGGAGATGTTGTCTCTCTGTCTTACCTCAAATACCAGTATCCTCAGGAAATATTTTTCGCAGCACCTCAGAAAAGTTTCACCTCTTTATCCTCTGCTATATGGATTTTAGAGGGCATTCCTGCACTCAGAATTTTCGATGTCTCCCAACCCGATACCATCAGGCAAATCCAGCCCGCTACAGAAGGCAGATTTGCTGTGTCTGCGGGCAGTAAACTATATGCTGTAAGTGAACCCCTGCCGGTTACGGATTTGCAACCTGTGAGATTTGATCTCCTTCCGCCGGATAAAACCGACTACCTGATCATCACGCATAAAAAACTCAGAACACTTTCACAAAGCGGCATTGATCCTGTCGTTGATTATGCCGCCTATCGGGCATCTCCGGAAGGTGGCAGTTACCACCCCAGGGTGATGGATATTCAGGACATTTTCAATAGCTTTAACTACGGAGAGCCAGGTCCTCTGGGTATACAACGGGCGATTGAATGGTTTTCCGACCGGGGAAAGTTACGCTTCGTTTTTCTGATAGGTAAATCCATTGATCCCCAAACGGCGAGGCATCTGCAGGATGCCCGCGACATAGACATGATCCCCAATGCAGGTTGGCCCGGATCGGACGTTCCCCTTTCTAAAAAAACGGGAAGTCCTTTTTCCGCTGCACCCTTGGTGCCTGTCGGACGCCTGAATACGGACAACCCTACTGACGTTCTCAACTACCTTGGCAAAATTAAGCAGCACGAATCAAATCCGGTATCGGCACCCTGGCGTAAAAATGTACTGCATCTAAGCGGGGGAAGGACATCCGCAGAAATTACAACGTTCAGAAATTATGTAAATGGCTTTCAACAGAGATGGAGTAACTCCGGTGTAGGAGCCTATGTTCAAACTTTGTCCAAAAAAACAACGGATCCTGTGGAACGCTTTCCTATTGCATCATTTGTCAACGATGGTGTAGCGCTCATGACATTATTCGGTCATTCCAGTCTGGATGTAACAGATATTGATATCGGCAAAGCATCCGATCCATCCCGGAACTACAGCAACCAGGGACGGTATCCCACCGTGCTTGTCAACGGCTGTGCGCTTGGTAACATCTATTTTGGACCTATGACTCTAAGCAATGACTGGATTCTGGCGAAAGACAAGGGGGCTGTCGCGTTCATTGCGCACACCTACAATGGACTTATTTCGGAAATGAAGAACTATTCTGATTGCTTCTATGAAGTAATTGGTGACCAGTCGTTCACAAGCAGGCCTGTTGGTTTTATACAGCTGGAAACGATCAAAAGATATCTAAAGCGATCCACTTCAGTATATACGGTGGCAACAGCGCAGCAGATGACCCTGCAAGGCGATCCGGCGACGGTGATTTTCCCTGCCCAAAAACCGGACTATACCTGGCGGACAACATCACTCACCCTAACCGACAACTATGGCGATCCCCTCCGGCCTTCCAGTGATTCCATCAGGATAAGCCTGACCGCCGCCAATGACGGGCGGTATCTGAAAGGCACCGTAAAAGTCGGCTTTATCCGGAAAACACAAACAGATGCTCCGATTGAATACGTCCGCGAAATCCCGGCCTTCCCTTTAGCGGACACCCTATACTGGTGGGTGAAAAACGACAGGGAGCTCCTCGAAAAAGAAACGTGGTTTTTTGACATAGACCAGGA
>CAZAVR010000116.1:6299-10029 GCA_964488435.1 uncultured Cytophagales bacterium
CATAAAATCGAAGAAGAGAATGAAGCCAATAATTCTTTTACTTATTCCCCGGAAATCAGTTTTCCGGATCTTCCTGATGTAGCCCCGCCGATACTGGATGTGATGATTGATGGAAGAAGATTATGGGATAAAGACATGGTAAGTGCTCAGCCCGAAATAAGGGTACGTCTCATCGACGAAAACTTAAAACAGATACGCAAAGACACCACAGGCATTTTCGTTTCTCTCAAAAAAGATTGCCCTGGCTGCCATTTTAAGAGAATTTCCCTTTCAAATGCGCGCTGGGAAACCAGGGAGGAGAACGATTTTACCTTGATCTTAAAATTCCAATATCCATTGACGGGTGGCACCTATACCTTAAAGGTGGAAGCAACAGATCTCAGTCATAACAAAGCCCCCGACTACCTTATTAATTTCGTGGTAGCTGAACCCCAGAATATCAGAGGCATGGGATCTGCACCTAATCCCGCTAATTACTTTATCAAGTTCAGGGTCGAACTGGAAGGAGCGTCCCCTCCTCAAACCTGGATCATTGACATTTATGACCTGTACGGCAGATTAGTCACTACCATGAAAAAGAAACCACACACAGGAAGAAATGAAATCATCTGGCGCCCGGAGGGTTTGGCTGGAGGATTGTACTTGTTCAGGATAGAAGTACTTGACACTGAAGGAAAGTCTGTTTTGCCCGACACCTTTCCGGGTAAATCGGGCAAAATACTCTGGAATCCGTTTTAGGCAACTTCTACGCCGGAGTTAATTTTCTTAACAAGGCCTTGAAGCACTTTCCCCGGACCGCACTCCACGAAAAGATTTGCTCCATCAGCGACCATATTTTCGATTGATTGTGTCCACCTGACAGGGGCAGTCAGCTGCACGATCAGATTTTCCTTGATAGCAGAGACGTCCACTGAAGGTTTAGCGTTTACATTCTGATAAATGGGGCAAACAGGCGTTTTGAACACGGCTCTGTTGATCGCGGCGGCCAGTTCTTCACGCGCTGGCTCCATTAACGGTGAGTGAAATGCTCCTCCGACTGGCAGCACCAATGCTCTCCTCGCCCCCGCTGCCTTCAGGCGTTCGCAGGCGATCTGCACACCTTCAACCGTTCCGGAAATCACAACCTGTCCCGGGCAATTGTAATTGGCTGCCACTACGATCTCGCCTTCTACAGAAGCGCAGATCTCCTCAATGATTTCATCGGAAAGTCCGAGAATAGCCGCCATAGTAGAAGGCCTCAACTCGCAGGCCTTCTGCATCGCTGCGGCACGTTGCGCTACCAGTTGAAGACCATTTTCGAAAGAAAGTGCCTGGGAAGCCACCAATGCGGAAAATTCTCCCAGCGAATGCCCTGCTACCATGTCCGGAGCAAAATCAGGAAGGGTAAATGCTTTAACGACTGAGTGTATAAATACTGCCGGCTGTGTAACATTGGTCTGTTTCAGATCTTCATCCGAACCCTCAAACATTACTTTTGTTATTTCGAAACCCAGTACTTCATTCGCCCTTTCGAAGAGCTCCCGGGCCTTTTCTGAAGCCTGGTACAGGTCTGCCCCCATTCCGGAAAACTGTGACCCCTGGCCTGGAAATACAAATGCTTTCATGTGCTTGTTTTAAGTTTTGATTTTTTCAAACGCAACTCACGAGAAAATAGCCATGATAATCGGCGCCGAACCGTCGCACGCCGATCCTTCTGGCGGCGAAATTCTGAGAGATCGTCGAAAAACAGGATGCAAAGAAAACAATAAGTGCTAAACTTCCCCAAAACAAAAAAGAAAACCTCTCATGGGCTGTCCACGAGAGGTCTCAGAATAAACAAAATCCGGCTATCGCAGAAGCTGTATCCAGCCCTTTTGTTTCACAGGTTCTGGATTCGCTTTCGTAGATTCAGGGAAAAGAAGTACCTCGTAGTAGTATTGAGCTGAAGGCAATTCCTGCCCGGAGCTATTCTTACCATCCCAGTTTATATCTATGTCCTTTGTCTCAAAAACTTTTGCTCCCCAGCGGTTAAAAACCCTGAACTCTATCGATTTGATGAAAGCCGGGCATGGGAAAGGTTTGAACAAGTCATTCACATTATCACCGTTCGGCGTGAACACATTCGGCAAGACAAATACGGGGCAATTCTCTTTACAGACAATATTGCTAGGTTCACTTTCATTGCCGTACCTGTTCATCGCCGTCACATAGTAACAACCGGCAAAAGACGGCAACCCTTCGTGGGTAAAGCTGGTCACTGGATTAAATTGCGAACCTATGTACCTGAACTCCTGCCCTTCCGCCGCAGCATAATAGATCTTGTATTCAATAACATTGGGGTCACAGGGACCGGTGGCCTCATAAGTCCAGGACAAATTATTAGCATAGGTACGGGTTCCACAGAAAGCTGAGGGGTCAGAGTTCGAACAATCCTGTGCCTCTATAGTAAGAACAGGAGGACAAGGCCTCGCCTCACTGTAAGGACTGGTACAGAATATCTGCGAGAAATTATAAAGCAGCTCCGGGATAACCCTTGGGCTATTGTACGATCCGACTGTCTCCACTTTATAACAGTATGATTTAGTCGCATCCAGCACAATATTGCTTCCGCCATCAGCCAGATATCGGTCAGTTCCGTCGTCTTCATAAGTAAAGCTGGAAAAAGCCGTCACCGGAACTTCAGCAATACGATTGAATACACCCGGAGCCGCGGGGTCTTCTCTGTAAACCCTGTGTGTCCGGTACGTATTATCCCAGGGCACATTCGCCACCCAGGTGAGTCGAATCCTCCCGGCTTCCGAACTTCCGGAAGACAACCTGACACTACTGGCGGGCTCCGTTTCATCCACCTTTGTCAAAACGCCGTTGACCGTTGTGTAAAATTCTAACTTATAACGATAAGGGTTTTGTTCGGTATTTAAACTCCCGTCCACAAACAAAGTATCAACAACAGCCGGATTCAAAGTGGTATTGATTGTGGCCAGGGCAGTAGTCGGGAAAGCTGTGCCGCTCAATCCCACGGCGCGATACAGCCTGTACTGGAAGGGGCCATCTCCCGGAGCCGGTCTGTAATTAATGGGACGTGTCCATCTCACGGTAATTCTACCGGCAGTTGTATGCGTGCTGTCAACTGTGACATGGGTAATGACAGGCATATTTTGCGGAAGCTCCGAGCAAGCCTGATCGGAAGCCATGCTTTCTGTACCTCCTGAAAAACGGGTAGGGTCCGTTAAAGCAGCTTCAGGCCTTGGGAAGCTGACCACAATCCTGTAGCTGTAAGTTACTCCTCTTCTCAACCCGGCTCCTCCATTGTTGTCGGTGAAGGTGATGGTATTAACAGGTAGACGCGCAATTCTGGTATATCCAAGAGACTCGGGTAAGCCCAGTTGACATGGTGCCGGTGTAAAATTCGTACAACCCTCTTTACGATAAACGTCTACCACGGCGCCCGGAACCTGACAACTGTACAAATCCCAGTCAAGTTTAAAGGACCTGACGGGAGATGCGGCAACGTCCTCCATCCTCAGGTTTCTCGGGGCAGGCCCATAAACTCTTATACTGACAGTAGTAATATCCGCCAGCTTCTGAAACAAAGCAGGATTCGGGAAGCCGGCTCTGGGACTGTCCTCCGCTTTGAAAAGTACCTCATAAGGACTCGCCCTGATATGCGTGCAGCCCGTCTGCCAGGTGAACAATCCTGTGACCTCTCCGACACCTCCCTGATTTGCTACCGTAAATCCTCCATATTCCG
>CAZAVR010000117.1:0-10028 GCA_964488435.1 uncultured Cytophagales bacterium
CCGATCCGCGAAACCCACAAGTCTCCGAGTCGCTCCATAAACGGCCAATTGGGGACACCCTTTTTGAACCTGGGTTCAATGTCGTCGCGGTGGTGTACGATGTTGTTGTAAAAATTCTTTGTTTTCCACATCATGTCAAAAATATTCCTGGAATGGCCCGGTGAGTGAGGGTCGTTCTCGGTATCCGCGAATGCATGATGCAGCCTGTGCATCACTCCGTAGGCATAGGGACTCAGAAAGGAAGATCCCTGAAAAAATCCAGGTAAGGACATAAAAAACCTTTTCGGAGAACGGGCTCATCGTGAATATTTTGTGTGCAGCATACCTGTGAAGAAAGAAGGATTGCATGAGGAGGGAAAGAAACCAATGGGCCAGAAAAAATATTATTATTTCCATAATGTGCTTGATAATGATCTAAAAAATATGCACAAAATTAAGAATCAGGCCTTTTTGGAATTATGACGACTGTCATACAGAATATGGCGTTTTGCTCATTTCATTCTTCCATAGTATGCATGGAAAAGCTGAATTCCTCCTGGTTAATCAAGGGCACTTGTGTCAGAATTTCCTTCCGGAACACCTCAATAAGCCGCAGCTTTACCTGCTCCCGGTTCACGACCAGGTATACGTCGCGGGAGGGTACGGGATCAATGAATTTTCTGAGAAATGATTTTCGTTTGCCGGATAGTTCCCTGGCTGCAAATTCGGGCAGAATGGTAATACCACCATTTTTTTCGACCATCTTGATAAGTGTTTCTATGCTGCCTGAACGAAAGAGAAAGCTATTGGCCAGTTGGTTTTGCCTGACCTCGCAAAGTCGTTGAATCTGGCTGCTGAGGCAATGTCCTTCCTCCAGCAGCCAGAGTTCGTTTGAGCGGATGTCCTCCGGAAATATGTATTGCTTGTTGTATAAACTATTGTCAGCCGACACAAAAGCATAGAAGGGCTCGTTGTAAAGCGGTAACTCCCTGAAATTAAACTCCCCGGATTTCGTGGCGACAATTCCTGCGTCCAGGTTCCCGTTTTTCAGATTAAGGTGAATCTGCTCCGTGATCATCTCATTGATCTGCAGATGAATGTCGGGGTACTTTTCGATGAAAGGTTGGATAATGGCAGGAAGCAGATAGGGAGAAATCGTGGGAATCACGCCGATTCTGAGTTCACCGGCCAGGACACCGTTGAATTGCTTGGCGATTTCCTGGATCTTGGCTGATTCCCGGATGGCTGTTCTGGCCTGATCAATGATCTTTTTCCCGATTTCGGTCGGAATGATGGGCTGTTTGGTGCGGTCAAATATCTTCACATCCAGTTCCTCTTCCAGTTTTTTTATCATCATGGAGAGGGTGGGCTGTGTAACGCAGCAGTGATCTGCAGCCTGCATAAAGTGCCGGTGATTATCGACTGCCACAATGTATTCCAGTTGTTGAAGATTCATATCAAGGTTGCTTTCATAGATGTTGTCTATGCAAAGATAAAAGTTATTGTTTTTGATTATACTGCTGAGATGAATTACCAGCAAAAATCGTTTTGGAGGGTGTGAGACAAGATGATGATCACTGTCAGCAAGGCCCGGTCATCATATAGCAAGATGGAAGCTGTTAGAAAATGCAAAACCGAATAATATTCCGATAAGTCCGCACTGAGTGGTTTGTTTTGGTTTTATTCGCCGTGTTTGGATAATTTTTATATTATATATCGGTGTTTTGATAAGTTTTTTCGAAATTATATTTGGTTTCAAGGGTGGCAGCCTGGGCAGGAGTACACAGATACCCATTGGCCAGACTGCCGTTATATCCGAAATAATGGGATATTCGGAATTAGAAAGCTTATTTATTGTTCCGAAAGCAATTTTTTAGCTCTTTCAAGATCATCAGGAGCATCAATCTCCACACCAATATGATCCGTTTCCACGACTTTTATTCTCATGCCATATTCCAGAAACCGAATGCATTCGATCTTCTCGGCAGCTTCATTCTGGAGCATGGGCAGCGAGGAAAAGTCAAGTAAAGCCTGTTTGCGGAAAGCATATACGCCGATGTGCTGAAAATAGCGCTGTCCGGCACGCATATCACGGGGATAGGGGATGGGAGCACGTGAAAAATATAAAGCAAAATCGTCTCTGTCGGCAATAACTTTGACCAGGTTGGGATTATTGATCTGATCCCAGTCTGTGATTTCCCTTTTCAAGGTGCCTACGGCGATCTCATCGGCTTTCGGCCCTTCGAAGGCCGCCAGTAACATGGCGAGGGGTTTCTTATTGATAAATGGTGTGTCCCCCTGGACATTCAGGATAATGTCTACATCCATGTCGGCTACGGCTTCAGCGATGCGGTCGCTGCCGGTCTCATGTTTCTTGAGGCTGCGGATTACTTTCCCTCCCAGCGATTGTATTTCTTCGGCGATCAGTGTGCTGTCGGTGGCCACATACACTTCGTCGAAAAGTCCCGATTCCACTGTGCTTTCAAAAGTACGGTGGATGACGGTTTTATTTCCTAGCTTGGCCAGCAGTTTGCCGGGAAACCGGGAAGCATCATACCTGGCAGGAATTACAGCAATCTTTTTCATCTGTCTATTGTTTTATTTAACGCTAAGATAACACCCTGAAGAAGCACGTGTTTATATTTTTACCTGTTCAGAGATGTTTTTTGCGATCCTCGCAAAGATATAGATAGTTTGGCAATTCGAATTGTATCCGACGTTCGATTCCTTTATCTTGCGTTTTGGTGTAAAATGCCGTCAGGCAGGTCAAGGCTGGTTTTAATATTGATTTTAAATTCCCTCAGCATGCAAGTATCAGAAGCACCTATCTTTCTTGAAGACGAGCGGGTTCTTCTGCGTCCCCTCCGGAAAGAAGATGATGTCTATTTCAAACCCTTTGCCCGGAGCGAGCCGGAGTTATGGGCGTATTCGCTGGTGGGCGTAACGGAGCATACTATTGGCGATTATGTAGATCAGGCTTTGGCCGATGCCAGATCAGGAAAATCTTTGCCGTTTATTGTATATGACAAACAAAAAGGGGCGTATGCAGGCAGTACCCGATACTACGATATCAATTTAGATCTGGGTAGTCTTATCATCGGCTACACCTGGTACGGAAATGCTTTTCAGGGAACAGGGTTAAACAAGCACTGCAAATACCTGCTGCTGTCGTATGCCTTCGGGCAAATGGGCATCGACCGCGTAGAGTTCCGGGCAGACGCCCGGAATGCAAGGTCAATAGCTGCGATGCGGTCGATCGGTTGCCAGATAGAAGGCGTTTTACGAAGTCATCTGCCGCTGCCCGAGGGTGGGCGAAGGGATTCAATTATCCTTTCAATACTTAAAAATGAATGGTTTGATGGCCTGAAGGAGAGGTTAAAAAAGCAGCTGTGATTGCTTTGCATTACTGATGGACGTTTTGAAAAGCTTTTTACTTATACTTTTTACCCTGGCCTATGGCAGAGGAGATGCTTCGGATTCTTTGAAAGTTGTTCCTTTGAAATTACCTGACGTGCTTCGGTCGCCCGCGCGGCAGTTTTCCGGGATGGCTTTACAGGGTGACGTGGTGTATCTGCTTTCAGAGAACAGGAAGGATAAATCCGGCGCTGATGGTCTTTATTCCCTGCCCCTCGAAGAGGTCAGAAGAGTGCTCCGGGATACGGCGTTGGTTATCAGTGAACAAAGTATCCGAAAGTTCGATCTTGAGGGGGTAAGTTTTCTTCAGAATTTACCTGGTTACGAGGGGCTCGAGGCATTGGATATTGTCGGGGATCGCTTTTTCGTTACGGTGGAGACCGATACTACTAATCGCTATGGCTACCTGGCAAGGGGGGTAATCAGGGAAGGCAGTTTTATGCTGATACAGGGATGCCTTCCTTTGCTCAAGCCCACTAAAAGCGACGGGTCTCAGTATTTCAATGCCGGATTTGAAAGCCTCAGGTTTGCAGACGGAAAACTCCTTTGTATGTTTGAATACAACTATGGCGGAGTACCATTTGCGTATCTGGCGGATACCTCCCTTTCCTTTCCACCTGAGAAAGTCGTCTTTAGTCAGAAAATTCCCTTCCGGATTACGGATATCGATGCCATCGGAGACGGTGCCTACCTGGCGATGAATTTCTTCTTCCGGATGAAAGCAGAAAGTTATTATGCCGAAGATCTCCATCATGATGATGAAAAACTAATCAACGATGTGGACGGGGTTCCCCATCCTTCGTATGCCCGGATACTCAGGCTGAAAGGGGGGGCTAATGATAGTTTTGTAGTGGAAAAAAGCTGGGAGCTGCCCCGGATAGCATGGGGGATCAATTGGGAAGGTATTGTCAGGATTTCTGAGAACGGAGTGCTTATTGTGAATGATCTGTATATGGGTAAAGCCCGGGGGTCATGCATGATGTTTGTGGAGTTACCCGGTATTGAAAATTAATTAGTAAATTTATTATTTAAAAATCATTTTTTATGACAGAGTTTCAGGCCTATTTGCAGCTAGGATTTGAACATATTACGGATCCGAGGGGGTATGATCATATATTGTTTGTGATGGCGCTTTGTGCGGTTTACACACTAAAAGACTGGAAGAAGGTGGTCGTTCTGGTCACGGCATTCACCCTGGGGCATTCAGTGACGCTGGTCCTGGCCACTTTTCAGATTGTGAGTTTCCGGTCCGATGTGATTGAGTTTCTTATTCCGATCACCATCCTGATTACAGCCATTCTTAATTTCTTCGACCAGCCTTCTAAACTGACATTAATCAAGAAAGAGAAGAGCTCTACACTTCGGTATCCGCTGGCCCTGGGTTTCGGTTTGATCCACGGACTCGGATTTTCCAATTATCTGCACAGCCTTTTGGGCAAGGAAGAGAGCATCACCACGCCACTGCTTGCTTTTAACCTCGGGCTGGAAGGAGGGCAACTACTGATCGTTGCATTGATCCTGTTGATTTCTTTTCTTATTACCGATATTTTCAAGGCACAGAAACAATCCTGGAATTTTATTCTTTCCGGTATCATAGCCGGAATGGCCATTTCTCTGATTTTGAATAACGATTTTTTTCAACGGGTATTTTAGGCCTTTTTTTATGAGTCACTATCCTATTTAAGATCCATCCTTTATGAAAATCATCCTCTTATACGTGTTGTTTGCTTTGGTACTCTTGTACGACGTGCGTGCCCAGCAAATACAGGCAAATCCTAATCTGAAGGCAAACGATCGTTTTGAACAGCTCGGTACGCTATTGCCCACACCGAATACGACACGGGCGGCATCCGGTGCACCCGGAAAGGAATACTGGCAGCAACGTGCAGACTATGATATCAAAGCGGAGCTGGACGAAGCCAATCAGCGGATTGTCGGCTCCGAAATGATCACCTATTACAATAACTCGCCCGACGAACTGTCCTATCTCTGGCTGCAACTGGATCAAAATCTTTTTGAAAAGCAAGCCGCTTCCACTCTTGCGAAGACCGGCTCGGTGAACGGGGCAGGAATGAGTGCAGGTCAGCTCAACGCGCTCGGGGGAGGAGATGAGGCTTCTAAGAATTATGGATACAAAATCGGTGCAGTAAAAGACAGATCAGGAAAGGCATTGAAATATACGATTAACGGTACGATGATGCGGGTGGAGCTGCCTGCAGTCATGAAACCCGGTACGAACTTTGTATTTGGAGTGGATTGGAGTTACTATATTACCTCTTATTACGGACGTAGCGGTTACGAGTTCTTTCAGAAAGACGGTAACAGCAACTATTTTATTGCACACTGGTTTCCCCGGATGGCTCCTTATGAGGATGTCAATGGTTGGCAGCACAAGCAGTTTCTGGGACAGGGCGAGTTTGCCTTGAACTTCGGTAATTACAAAGTAGCTATCACCGTTCCCGGTGACCACATTGTGGCCGCTTCAGGCGAATGCCAGAATTATGCTCAGGTGCTTTCAGCCGAACAGAAGAGGCGGTTGAAAGAGGCTGAGACGTCGAAGCAGCCCGTGGTGATTGTGACGCAGGATGAAGCCATACAGGCGGAGAAGAGGATAAGTAATCCGGGGAAGAAAACCTGGATATATAAAGCGGACAACGTCCGTGATTTCGCCTTTGCCAGCTCCCGCAAATTTATATGGGACGCCTGGGCTACAGATGTGTATAATAACGGGAGGAAGATATGGAGTATGTCGTTCTATCCGAAAGAAGGCAATCCTTTATGGGGGCAGTATTCGACCCGGGTGGTCGAGCATACCCTAAGGTCTTACGGCAACCGTACCTTCGAATATCCGTACCCTGTGGCGATATCCTGTCATGCGACGTCATCGGGAGGGATGGAGTTTCCCATGATCAGTTTTAACGGGGGCAGGCCGGAGCCGGACGGAACCTATACGGAGCAGGTGAAAAATGCCATGATCGCGGTCATTATTCATGAAGTAGGTCATAACTTTTTCCCGATGATCGTTAATTCGGACGAACGGTTGTGGGCATGGATGGACGAAGGGCTGAACAGCTTTTGCCAGTACCTGGCCGAAAAGGAATGGGACTATAATTTTCCGAGCCGGAGAGGAGAGCCTAAGTCGATTACGGAATATATGTCTTCTGACAAATCCGTGCTTTCGCCGATCATGTCCACTGCGGACAATATTATAGGCCTGGGCCCCAATGCTTATGCTAAGCCTGCCGCAGCATTGAACATATTGAGGGAAACCGTGATGGGAAGGGATTTGTTTGACTACGCTTTCAAAGAGTATGCCCGGCGCTGGAAGTTTAAAAGTCCTACGCCTGCAGATTTTTTCAGAACCCTTGAGGATGCGTCAGGTGTCGACCTTGACTGGTTCTGGAAGGGATGGTTTTATGGGATAGAACCTGTAGACCAGGACCTGGTCAGGGTAGACTGGATGGTCGTGGATTCGCAGGATCCTGCTATAAACAAGCCTATGGCCAGAGCGGAGGCCGAGCGCAAGTCCCGGACCATTGGCAGCATCCGCAATGAGCGCACGAAGGGTGAGACGGTGGTAGCCGGCGATTCGACATTAAGAGATTTTTATAGCAGCTATGACGCCTACAAGGTGACTGAGGCAGACAGGCAGCGTTACGATGCCTACTTGCAGCGTCTTTCCGGGGAGGAACGGTCACTGGTGACAGGGAAGCAGAATTTCTACACACTTTCCATCAGGAATAGGGGTGGGACGGTAATGCCGGTGATTGTCAGAATGGAGTTTAGGGATGGTACCGACTCTGTCGCCCGCTTCCCGGCGGAAATCTGGCGTTTTAACGATACAGAGGTGATGAAAGTGGTGGTGACCGACAAGGAAGTAGTGCAGTGGACCCTGGATCCTTTCTATGAAATAGCGGATATTGACGTCGCCAACAATGCTTTTCCGAGGATTCATCAGCCTGGCCGGTTCCAGATTTTTAAGCAGGAGCAGCAGCAGAGACCGAGGAACCCGATGCAGATGACCAGGCCGCAACCGTCCGGGAAACTGGGTGCGGGGCAGGACAGGCCATGATGAAAATATTGATTTTCAGGGGCTCTTGGGTGGAGGAAAATTTTTGTTGGTGTATATAATTTATTTGTATTATGTTTATATTTTAATTTTATTAGTTTGAGGTAACTCAGTATTCAACTTAATTTATACATTTGTACAAAATATTATAAATTCTATATGGCACAATCTGTTGACAAAGACAGCAAGTTAAAAGCACTTCAAACCACCCTGGAAAAGCTGGACAAAACATTTGGCAAAGGCACTGTGATGCGGCTGAGTGATAGCAAAGTGGTGGATGTTCCTGTTATTTCAACCGGCTCCCTTGGGCTTGACCTGGCTTTGGGTATAGGTGGGGTTCCGCGTGGAAGGATTATCGAAGTGTACGGACCCGAATCTTCGGGAAAGACGACCCTGGCTATGCATTGTATCGCAGAGGCACAGAAATCGGGCGGGCTTGCTGCATTTATAGATGCGGAGCATGCATTTGACCGTTCCTATGCCGAGAAGTTAGGGATAGATATAGAGAATCTACTGATCTCTCAGCCTGATAACGGAGAGCAGGCGCTGGAGATTGCGGAGCACCTGATCAGTAGCGGGGCTCTGGACATCATCGTGATTGACTCCGTAGCTGCTCTCGTTCCACGTGCGGAGCTGGAGGGTGAAATGGGGGACAGTAAAATGGGACTTCAGGCCCGTTTGATGTCGCAGGCATTGAGGAAGCTTACAGGGGTGATCAGTAAAACGGGCTGTGCCTGTATTTTCATCAACCAGCTTCGGGATAAAATAGGCGTGATGTACGGAAGTCCTGAGACGACAACCGGTGGTAACGCGCTGAAGTATTACGCTTCGGTAAGGCTTGATATCAGAAGAGTGGGTCAGATCAAAGAAAGTGCGGACAATATCCTGGGTAACCGTACCAAAGTGAAGGTGGTTAAAAACAAATTGGCACCTCCTTTCAAGGTGATTGAATTTGATATCATGTATGGAGAAGGGATTTCCAAAATCGGTGAAGTGATTGATCTGGCTGTTGAGTTGAATGTGGTGAAGAAGTCAGGTTCCTGGTTCAGCTATGAAACCAATCGCCTGGGGCAGGGTCGTGATTCGGTGAAAGAACTACTGAAAGATAATCCTGAGCTTCTTGACGAGCTGGAGACCAAGATCAGGGCTATCATCAACAACAATTCTGACGCCTTGCAGGACACGTCTGAGCCCGTTTAAGGAGATGATTTTACGGGGGAGCGGTTTATCGTCGTGCCCCTGTTTTGCTATATGACGGCAGTGCAGGTTCCGGGGCGGTTACTGAACCTGTCGAGGAGTTATTTTTCAAGCTGGCCACTGGTTGGTGATGTTTCTTGCATCCGGTGGAAAGGATTCCCGGGTCTGTCGAGGGGCGCAATTCCGAAATATCAAGTGGATGAAAATGAGTTCATCACCATTGCCGCAGAAGAATCTTCCGCGGATTGTAAATGCTTGGTGCATGTATGATTGGGCCAATTCGGTTCATGGCCTGGTGATTGTATCCAGTATTTTTCCGGTGTACTTTGCAGCTGTGGCCCGCGGGAGCGATGGCAGCGATATGATTTCTTTTTTCGGGTTTATGGTGAAGAACTCTGTTCTTTTCTCTTATTCGGTGTCGGCTTCATTCCTGATCATTGCCCTGATGATACCGCTCTGTACAGCGCTGGCTGATTTCCTTGGTCGAAAGAAGCTTTTTATGCAGATTTTCTGCTATCTGGGAAGTTTGAGTTGTATTCTTCTCTATTTTTTTACGAGGGATACTTTAGAGATCTCTGTCCTGGTTTTTATGGTGAGTCTGATCGGGTGGAGCGGGAGTATTGTTTTTTACAATTCATTTCTTCCGGACATCGCGACCGAGGATAATTTTGACCGGTACAGCGCGAGGGGATATGCTTATGGATATGTAGGAAGCGTGTTACTGATGTTATTCAATCTTTCGATGATCCTTAATCCGGGATGGTACGGGATTACTGACGGTACCATGCCCGCAAGGATTTCATTTCTTTCTGTGGGGGTATGGTGGATGCTGTTTGCCCAGATTCCCTTCCGGTATCTTGAGGACTATGGAAATATCAGGATGGTGAAAGAGGGGCATTCCTTTAGTTGGGTGCTGCAGGGATTCAGGGGATTAAAATCGGTATGGGAAGAGCTGAGGGGCCAAATCCACTTGAAGCGTTACCTCATGGCTTATTTCGTATTCAGTACAGGAGTGCAGACGGTCATGTACGTAGCCACGATTTTTGGTTCGGTAGAATTGCGCCTGCCCGAGTCTAATCTGATCCTGACGATTCTGATCATCCAGCTCATTGCTGTTCCCGGATCCTATTTCTTTTCTGGTTTGTCCGGGAGGGTGGGAAACGTATATGCTCTGATGGCAGGTGTTACAATATGGATAGGAATTTGTTTTGGCGCTTATTATGTGAGTTCCGGAAATGAATTTTATGTACTGGCTGTAGTGGTGGGATTTGTGATGGGAGGAATTCAGGCTTTATCCAGAGCGACGTATTCAAAGCTGATACCCGATGATGCCCAACGTACAGCTTCCTATTTCAGTTTTTATGATGTA
>CAZAVR010000118.1:0-1291 GCA_964488435.1 uncultured Cytophagales bacterium
GTCGGTTTCGTCAAGATTTAGCATAGATAAAATTTGGAAGAAAATGGCTTTCTTTGTTTTGAGATACGATTATTGTTTAATCATTGATTGTATTTTAGATATTTTATCTGAAATATGTGGTAAATGTAAATTATTTATTCGGCTCTTTTAAATTTGAGTCTAGCTTTTTATTATAAAAGGGAAACCGTCCCACGCGGTACCTTTAAATGACTAATTCGGAATGACGAACATCAGTAAATTACTTGCAGAGAAGATTCTTGTCCTGGACGGTGCCATGGGTACGATGATTCAGAGGTATAACCTGACAGACTATGATTACAGCGGCGAGCGCTTCAAAGACTGGCCACATGATGTAAAAGGAAATAACGACCTTTTGTCGATTACCCGTCCGGATGTGATCCGGGAGATACATGCCGCCTATTTCGAAGCAGGGGCTGATATTGCGGAGACCAATTCATTCTCTTCTACTACCATTGCCATGGCGGATTATGGCATGGAGGAACTCGTCTATGAACTTAATTTTGAATCGGCCAGGATAGCGAGAGAGGTTGCGGATGAGTTTACGGAGAGAGAGCCTTCCAAGCCTCGTTTTGTGGCGGGGTCTATAGGGCCGACGAACAGGACCGCTTCACTTTCCCCCGACGTCAATAATCCCGGGTTTCGGGCCATTTCGTTTGATCAACTGGTGGATGCTTATTATGAGCAGGTGCATGCGTTGGTGGATGGAGGGGTGGATATTCTGCTTGTAGAGACTATTTTTGATACGCTGAATGCGAAGGCGGCACTTTTTGCCATAGATAAATTTTTCTCTGATGCGAGAGCGGGTCTGATACAGCCGGGCCCCGGATGGAGAGGGGTCGACGGAGACCTTCTGGCTACGTTACCCATTATGGTGTCGGGAACCATAACCGACGCTTCCGGCCGAACACTTTCCGGTCAGACCACGGAAGCATTCCTGACATCGGTTTCTCATCTTCCTCTGCTTTCTGTAGGCCTCAACTGCGCTCTGGGAGCAGATCTCATGCGGCCGTACGTGCAGATACTGGCCGAGAAATCTCCTTATTTTACATCAGCTCACCCCAATGCAGGTTTACCCAACGAAATGGGCGAGTACGATGAGTCACCCGAGCAAATGGGGGCTGTGATAGAGGGTTTTTTGAAGGATAACCTGATAAACATCATAGGCGGATGCTGCGGGACTACCCCGGATCACATCCGTAGGATAGCAGATATTTCCGCAGGCTACAAGCCCAGGCAGATTCCCGGGCAGGAAGTAGTGATGAAGCTTTCC
>CAZAVR010000118.1:1301-9987 GCA_964488435.1 uncultured Cytophagales bacterium
CGATGCAGATAAATGAGCAGTCTATTTTTGTAAATATAGGAGAGCGTTGTAATGTCACCGGCTCCAGGAAATTTGCTAGGCTGGTAAGAGAAGGCCGCTATGAGGAGGCACTTGTTATTGCACGTGAACAAGTGGAAACGGGAGCGCAGGTATTGGATATCAACCTGGACGAAGGTATGATTGATGGGGTAGAGGCCATGAAGACCTTTATAAACCTGATCGTTTCTGAGCCGGATATTTCCAAAGTGCCCCTGATGGTGGATTCTTCTAAATGGGAGGTAATTGAAGCGGGGCTGAAGTGTGTGCAGGGTAAATGTATTGTCAACTCAATTTCACTGAAAGAGGGAGAGGAGAAATTCAAGGAATCGGCACGTACGGTGTTAAGGTACGGGGCGGCTGCCGTAGTGATGGCGTTTGACGAGCAGGGGCAGGCAGATAATTATGAAAGACGGATAGAAATATGCTCCCGTGCCTACCGGATCCTGGTTGATGAGGTAGGGTTCCCGGCTGAGGACATCATATTCGACCCGAACATCCTCACCGTGGCCACCGGAATGGAGGAGCACAACAATTACGCTGTGGATTTTATCCGGGCAGTGAAGTGGATCAAAGAAAATCTGCCCCATGCAAAGGTTTCAGGTGGGGTGTCGAATGTGTCATTCAGTTTCAGGGGCAACGAACCCATCCGTGAGGCCATTCATTCTGCTTTTCTTTATCATGCGATACGGGCCGGCATGGACATGGGGATAGTGAACGCCGGTCAGATTGGTATCTACGATGAGATTCCCAAGGAGACGCTTGAACTTGTGGAAGATGTACTGCTGAACCGGCGGGCCGATGCGACGGAGCGCCTGGTTGCCTTTGCAGAGACTGTCAAAGACAAGGGGAAAACGCAAAGTGGCCCGGACCTTACCTGGCGGACTTCACCGGTGAAGGAGAGGATTGCGCACTCCCTGGTGAAGGGGATATCAGACTATATAGATGAAGATATAGAGGAGTGCAGACATTTGTTCAGTAGACCTCTGGAAGTGATCGAGGGTCCTCTTATGGATGGGATGAGTATAGTGGGTGACTTGTTTGGAGAAGGCAAGATGTTTCTTCCGCAGGTGGTGAAATCTGCGCGTGTCATGAAGAAAGCGGTGGCTTATTTGCAGCCGTTTATCGAAGCCGAAAAAACAGGAGATGTAACCTCTGCAGGTAAAATACTGATGGCTACTGTTAAAGGAGATGTTCACGATATAGGGAAGAATATTGTTGGTGTGGTATTGGCCTGTAACAATTATGAAATCATAGATCTGGGGGTAATGGTGCCTACCGATAAAATACTCAGTGCAGCCAGAGAACATAATGTGGACATCATCGGTCTGTCGGGCCTTATAACGCCATCTCTGGATGAAATGGTAGGAGTCGCGAAAGAGATGGAACGGCAAGGATTCAAAACTCCTTTGCTTATCGGAGGAGCGACTACTTCAAGAATCCATACGGCGGTCAAAATTGACCCGCACTATTCAGGGTCGGTAATTCACGTATTGGATGCTTCGCGGTCCGTACCGGTTGCCGGCAAACTTATTCAGAACGAAGAAAGCCGTGCACAGGTCTCGGGTGAATTTAAAGCCGAGTATGCGAAGCTAAGGGATGATCATGCCCGAAGGAAAGTGGAGAAAGCTCAGTTGAGTATCGGAGATGCCCGGGCTAATAAGGCCAGACCAGACTGGTCGACTTATCAGCCGCAGAAGCCGCAGTTTCTCGGGACACGGATATTTGAGGACTATGATCTGGCGGAGATAGCGAAGTATATTGACTGGACGCCGTTTTTTCAGACCTGGCAATTGCATGGAAAGTATCCGAAAATTCTGGAAGATGCTGTGGTGGGAACAGAGGCAACTAAGCTTTTTGAGGAGGCATCCGTCTTACTTGGAGAGATCATCCGGGATAAATCACTTGGGGCTTCAGCAGTCATTGGTTTCTGGCCAGCCAATGCAGTGGAAGATGATATCGTGCTTCATGATTTTGTTAAGGTTGACAGGGAAGTAATTTGCGAGAAGCATGGGTCGCATCTTCAGATGGGATATGATCTTGCGCTTCACAAGACCGATGGTACGGTGCTCCATCATTTGCGTCAGCAGAATCAAAAGGCGCCTGGATTGCCAAATTATTGTCTTTCGGACTTTGTAAAACCTCTTTCCGAAGAGGAGGGTGTTGCGGCTACTGATTACATCGGCGGGTTTGCTGTCACTGCGGGCATTGGAATAGAAGCCTTGCTCGAAAAATACGATCGCGAACATGATGACTACAACAGCATCATGGTGAAGGCTCTGGCAGATCGATTGGCTGAAGCATTTGCCGAGCTTATGCACGAGCGCGTAAGGAAAGAGTTCTGGGGCTATGACCGATCGGAGAGCCTGACGAATGAAGAACTGATAAAAGAGGACTATAAAGGTATCAGGCCTGCGCCGGGCTATCCCGCCTGCCCCGATCATACTGAAAAAAGGACTTTGTTCGATCTGCTGAAAGCAGAGTCCCTCGGGATTGTCTTGACGGAAAGCTATGCGATGTATCCTGCCAGTTCTGTAAGCGGATGGTACATTGCCCAGCCGGAGAGTCGTTATTTCCCGGTGGGGAAAATCCAGAAAGACCAGGTGGAGGATTACGCACGGCGTAAGGGGATGTCTCTGGACGAAGCAGAAAAGTGGCTGGCGCCGGCGATAGGTTATTAGTAGTTGGGGGCGATTTTAAGGGGTTCGGAAGTTCAAGAGTTCTAAAGTTCAATAGTTCGGAAGCCGCTGATTTATGGAATTAAGGTTTTCAACCGTACGCGATGACGCTTTGGCTGCGACAGCGTAGCTGTCATCCTGCGACAGCGTAGCTGTCATCCTGAGCTGGTCGAAGGACGGGGTTTTGCGGTGCTCAGCACTTCGACTGCTTCGCGCTCCGCATGACAATGACAGTGTTCCACACTGTCCGCCAAGCTACTTAAACACCCCCTACCTCCGTCTTAAACTCTGAAGTGTAGTGAAACACGATGTCTGGGTTATTTTCCTTGTTCATCCTGATCATCCATTCGGATTCAGCCAGATATACCGGATTCTGGTCCTTGTCATATCCAAGCTGGCTGCCTTTCAGGCGAATGAATTCGCTCAACTTCTGCTTGTCCTCGGAGGTGATCCAGCAGGCACGGGCAATGTTCATGGGTACCCAGCGGCATTTGGCGCCATATTCGTGTTCCAATCTGTATTGTATGACGTCGAATTGAAGTTCTCCTACGGTTCCCACTATTTTCCGGTTTCCCAGTTCCAGGGTAAAAAGCTGGGCCACGCCTTCATCCGTCAGCTGTTGAATACCTTTTTCCAATTGCTTCGATTTCATAGGATCCAGGTTGATCAACTCTTTGAAGATCTCAGGAGAAAAGCTGGGAATACCTGAAAACTGAAAATTTTCTCCCTCAGTGAGGGTATCACCTATTTTGAAATTGCCTGTATCGTAAAGACCGACCACATCGCCCGGAAAACCCTCATCCAGTACACTTTTAGCGGATGCCATGAAAGTGAACGGACTTGAGAATCTGACGCCTTTGTTCAATCTTACATGATGAAAGAATTTCCCACGCTCAAATTTACCAGAGCAGATGCGTAGAAAAGCAATACGGTCGCGGTGTCTGGGGTCAAGATTTGCGTGGATCTTAAAAATAAATCCACTGAATTTTTTTTCAGAGGGTTCCACCGGTCTTACATCTGTAAGCCTTGGCTGAGGGATAGGTGATATTTCGCAGAAAGTGTCCAGAAGTTCTTTTACTCCAAAGTTGTTAATGGCGCTCCCGAAGAAAACAGGGGCCAGTTCACCATTTTGATAGGCGTCTTCTGAGAAGGTATCATATACTCCGTCTACCAGCTCAACGTCTTCTCTCAGTTGAGAGGCATCTCTGTCTCCAAGCAGGGAAGGGAGCTGATCATCTCCGAGACCGATTTCCACAATGTCGCTCTCAATCCTCGTTTTATTTATTTTGAAAAAGTAGAGTTTTTCTTCGTAGAGGCTATAAACTCCCTTGAAAGAAGCACCCATACTCACAGGCCAGGTCAATGGCCGGACGCGGATGTTCAGTTTTGTTTCGAGCTCGTCGAGAAGGTCGAACGGGTTTTGCCCTTCGCGGTCCAGTTTGTTGATAAATACGATTACCGGCGTATTCCGCATTCTGCAAACTTCCATGAGACGTTCCGTCTGCTCTTCCACACCTTTTACGCAATCGATGACCAGGATTACACTATCAACTGCCGTAAGCGTGCGATAGGTATCCTCGGCAAAATCTTTGTGACCAGGTGTGTCCAGGATATTAATCAGCAGGTCCTTGTACTCAAAAGTCATCACCGAGGTAGCGACAGAGATTCCTCTCTGTTTCTCGATTTCCATGAAGTCAGAAGTCGCTGTTTTCTTGATCTTGTTGGATTTTACAGCGCCGGCTGTTTGAATCGCACCGCCAAACAAGAGCAGTTTTTCAGTGAGCGTTGTTTTCCCTGCATCAGGGTGACTGATGATGGCGAAAGTCCGCCTTTTTTTTATTTCTTCCTGGATGGTCACTTTTTTTGAGCTGATTTGATGATCGTTTTTTGACGAAAGCAGCATTTCATCCTTGATGATCGGGATGAAATGCCGGTCGTTAAATCAATAAAACGATTGTTTATAATCTTCTATCGAGGTCAATATAACTTCATGGGCTTCTTCCTTGCCATACACATTCGTAATTTCGATATGTGCCGGTTCCTGGGGAAGATTTTTATAAGTAAGGAAATAGTGTTTCAATCGCTCTACTACACTGGCCGGGAGCTCGCTCAGATCATTGTAAACACCATACACGACATCACTCTTAAGCACCGCTATTATTTTGTCGTCGGCTTCTCCTCCGTCAATGAGACGAATACCACCGATGGGGATCGCATCACAAAGAAGATCTCCATGAGGGATGATTTTTTCGCAGAGTACCAGGATGTCGAGAGGATCTCCATCTCCTTCGGTTACTTCCCGTCCTGAGCGTTGTTTGGCCAATTCTGCAATCTGGTCGCCGCAGTAGGTTTTGGGAATAAAACCATAAAGAGCAGGTACGATATTAGAGTATTTCTGTGGTCTGTCTATGCGAAGGTAACCCGTAATTTTGTCGATTTCGTATTTTACAGTGTCGGTGGGTACTATTTCAATGAAAGCCGTGACAATTTCGGGTAAATGCTCGCCCGGAGAAATGCCATGCCATGGGTGTGCCTTGTGTACGTTTGCATTCATAATTCAAAAAAGTGTTTTGTTTGTTTAATTATTCCGTTTTTTCGGAAATGATATAATCACCCGTTTTGGTGATAGATTGTTTTACGAGCAGTTCTCCGATAAATCCAGCCAGAAAGAGTTGCACCCCTAAAGTAATCCCCAGCAGGGCCAGAAAAAAGGCGGGGTTGTCGGTTGCGTTGCGATAGGGTTGATGGGAATACAGTTTATAGAGTTTTTCACCGATTACCCAGACGGTCATCAATGATCCGATGAAGAACATAAGCGTACCCATACTGCCGAAAAAGTGCATAGGCCGCCTTCCAAACTTATTGACAAAGGCTATAGAAAGCAGATCAAGAAAGCCGAATATGAAGCGTTCAAGCCCGAATTTCGTTGTTCCGTATTTTCTTGCCCGGTGCTGGACTGTTTTTTCACCTATGCGTGTGAAACCATTCCATTTGGCAATCACAGGGATATACCTGTGCATCTCTCCGTATATCGTGATGTTTTTAACGACGTCTCTGCGGTAAGCTTTAAGTCCACAGTTGAAATCATGCAATTTGACTTCTGAAATCCACCTCGTAACGGCGTTGAAGAGCTTGGTAGGAATCGTTTTTGAAATCGGATCATAGCGTTTTTTCTTCCATCCGGAAACCAGATCATACCTTTCTTCGGTAATCATCCTGTAGAGGTCAGGAATTTCGTCGGGACTATCCTGCAGGTCGGCATCCATGGTGATGACTACATCGCCCTTGCATACCTGGAAAGCCGTTTGCAGCGCGGCAGTCTTACCATAATTCCGAACGAAACGAATTCCTTTTATACATGGGTTCTTCTCTGAAAAGCTTTTGATTCTCTCCCAAGAGCCATCCTTACTCCCGTCATCCACAAAGATAACCTCATAGGAGAAGTCATTGTCATCCATCACTTTTCCGATCCATTCAGTTAGTTCGGGAAGAGACTCTTCCTCATTATAAAGGGGAATGACTACTGAAATCTGAACGGCTGATGCGGCCATATATTAATTTGCCTGTTAGTATCGAAATGCTTTCGGTCGAATTCCGGGTCGCAACTGTCGCGACATCCTTTCCGGGTGCAAAGTTCGTATTTTTTCTCGTTTAAAATGCCAAATAAAAATCCCTGAGTAAATTTTGAAAATCCGCTGTATAATTTTTCTCTCCCTGACTATAAATAAACAATGTTTCCGGGGCTTCGATGGCTATTTTGCGGCTATGGCCGTCGGTGGTGGATCGGGAATAGTTGGTTAGTCTCCTGAACGGTTTCATTTCCGGTTGATGGGAAAGCAGGAGAGATCTGCGGACATCCCAGCCCAGTTTTTTTGCGATCACGTCCAGCGCATGGCTTTCAGGTACAGAAAGTAGTACATTCCACTCTCCGTCAGGTTTCAACAGCGCGTCGGCGGTCTCAGCGAGCGATTGAAGGGAGAGACTCACTGCGTGTTTGGCCAGATTTATCTTTATATTGGGCGAAAGCAGGTCTTGCTGAAAAAAAGGTGGATTGGTAATAATGATATCGTAGGGATTGTCGGTTTTCATCTCTTTCACGTCGCCAGAAATAATTTTCAGTTGGCCGGCAAAAGGGCTTTGCTTAAAATTGATAGCGGCCTGCCGGGCGGCATCTTCGTCGATTTCTATGGCATCGATTTCAGCCTGGGGATTTCTCTGAGCGGCCATCAGCGCAAGCAGGCCAGTACCGGTGCCGATATCAAGGATGCGGTTAGCAGACCTCTCGGGTAGGCTGACCGTGCTCCATCCTCCCAGTACACAGGCATCGGTACATACTTTCATTCCTAATCCACCGGCGAGGTCCTGGTGCACCGTGAATTCTTTAAAACTGAAATATTGATTCTGTCCCATGCGCGCAAATAAACGGAAAAAAATATTATCGGTGGCCAGTGGACTCGCGGATAAATATTGTAATAATTTTTATATATTGTATAAATAAACAAATCTATTTCGGTGTCTACGTCTTTTTTCCATTACTTTGCGAGGCATCCTCTTCATTTATGATAGAGTAAAGTACGATAGGTATCCCTATATGTTAGGTTGGTTATTCAATAAAAAAGAAGAGAATCCTGATTTATCGGAAGTGGCAGTCGACATGCATTCGCATCTGATTCCCGGTATTGACGACGGCGTCAAAACGGTGGAAGAGGCAGTGAATATGGTCCGTAAGATGCAGAGTTTAGGATTCAGGCGCTTGATAACCACCCCACATATCATGTGGGATATGTACAAAAATACGCCCGATATTATCCTCTCCGGGCTTGAAACGGTGAAGGAAGCTTGTAAAAAAGAAGGGCTTTCGATTCAGGTAGATGCTGCGGCTGAATACTTTATCGACGAACATTTCGTTAAACTACTTCAGGACGGTGAACGCATGCTGACTTTACCGGGAAACAGGCTCCTCGTTGAACTTCCTTACTCTACCCCGCTTTTAAATACCTCCGAAACACTTTTTTCGATTATCGGCTACGGGTATACCCCTGTGCTGGCACATCCCGAAAGGTACAGTTACTTCCATTCGGACCCCGCTGTTTATCGCAAGCTGAGAGATCAGGGCTGCGAGCTACAGATGAATATCCTGTCCGTGACAGGTAATTATGGCCCCGGTGTCCAGAAGACAGCTTTATGGCTGCTTCAGGAAAAGCTGATCTCTCTGTTGGGGACCGATGCACACCGTATGCAGCATCTGGAAAAAATTGACCAGGCACTGTCTTCCAAATGGTTGAAGGGGTACCGGTTCCAAAATTCGCAATTGCACTGAATTGCATTTTTCCGATGGTTCCTAAATAATTATGACGGCCGCGGGGTTTCATGCTAATTTATTGTATAAATTGTGGGCTTAAAAAATTATATTCGCTACCAATGAAAGAAATCAAGCACTCATTTATTAAGTTTATTCCGTCTGCATTCTTGTTTCTTGTGGTTTTGGCCATGGGATCTTCTTCCTGTGTATCGACTAAAAGTGTCGTTTATTTCCAGGGCGACACGGCGCGTTATTCGCGTGAGGATATTACGCAGGGATATATTCCCCTTATACAGGTTTCGGATCTTCTGACCATTGTGGTAGGAAGTCTCAATCCCGAAGCCAACGAAATATTTAATACTGCCAATCATTTCAATACCACCACTGCAAAGTATTCTGGCGGAGGGGGAGCGAAAGATCAGCCATTGGGCTATCTGGTAGACAGTGACGGGAACATTGAGTTGCCCCTGGCCGGTAAAGTTCGTGTCATCGGTCTTCGGACTCAAGCTGCTGCGGATACCATTCGCAGACGTCTTAATTACTACCTGAAGGAGCCGACGGTGGTGGTGAGGAATGTCAATTTTAAAGTCTCAGTATTGGGTGAGGTTAAAAACCCGGCAGTTTATGTAATACCTGACGAGCGCATCACCATTCCTGAGGTGCTTTCCCT
>CAZAVR010000119.1:0-9868 GCA_964488435.1 uncultured Cytophagales bacterium
TCCTTGCTGACATAAGGAAATACAAAAGAAGGGCGAATACAGGTAAAGTTCTCGGTACCATACTCGGAACAGCATCTGTAGCAATTCTGACCACTGGTATCATACAATTTACTCAGGCTGACAACAACGCCTTGAGGGACCAACAGGCGTTGGTATTCTCCGAGTCCGGCGGCTGGGAAGGAGGGTTTTACTATCGATATCTTCTAGACCATCACATGGATGTCGGAATGCCATTCTGGGAAGAAAGCAGCGCCCGGTCGCAAGAAATAAGTATTATGCTAAGAAATGGTCAAATCAATCAGGCGGAGGCTAATTATCGTTTTTCTCAACTCCAACAGGCTAATCGAGAACAAAATGCTGAACTCGGAAGACCGCTATGGTTTTCGGATAAAAAAAGCTGGTATCAAACAGAAGCCAAAAACTATATTTATGCCTCAATAGGTGGATTAGGTCTAACCACAGCTGTGTTTCTTCTATCTGGCTCTTCCGGGTGGAAGTATAAGGTGTTACGTCAGGAAGCCAGAACTAAAGGATTGACAGTAAAATTCGAGCCCCAATGGCAAGCCGGGCGAAATATGGGCATACGACTAACCGGCACATTTTGAAACGTATTAACCGTGCCAAAAGCATCGCTAAAAGAGGGTCGGGAGTTTTCTCGGCCCTTCTTTCACATGAAACATAAAAGCAAACTTCCCCCCTCACACCAACCGATGCCTCATCGCATAATTCGCGACCTCCGTCATGTTACGGCTGTTGGTTTTGCGTAGCATGTTTTTGCGGTGGGCGTTAATCGTATGGATACTCACAAAGAGCCGGTCGGCAATCTGCTTACTGGACGAACCTTCCATCACCCATTTCAGAATTTCCAGCTCCCTTTTGCTAAGCAACTTGTCTTCATCTATATGCGGGAAATACTCTTTGGTCACTACAGGCTCCCAATATTCCAGGGATTCGTTATAGGTTTCGATCTGATGAAAAATACGCGTATCAGGCGTATGGTCGGTGACGTCCAGGCAAAAACCAAGGATGCCCGCAGGATTAATCCCGTCGGCCAGCTCAGTTATCGTGTGTCGCTGCAAAATACTCCGTAGCCTCCCACGCTCGTCGCTATATCTGTAACCCATAGAAAACCGGAGCTTTTCCAGGTTAAAGCCGGGGTTGGCCGTCATGAAAGCAGCACGGTCTTCGAAAATATCCCTGTTGAGAAAAGCGAAATCCTTGTTCTGGTGAAAGGAGAATTCAAGCCCTCCCTCCCTATACGCATCCGCCCGATGACCCAATACCTGTCGGACGTTGTGACCGATAAAAGGAAATCCCATACTTTTGTAGTCAATAAGGAAGGATACGGAGGAAGTAAAATACCCGAAACGCCACTGTGTGGTAAGCTCCTTCAGATAACTTCCATAATCAGCCGTACTCCCTCCCGTTTCTCCTGACAAATCACTCAGATACTCACGAAAGCTCAGGTAGGGCAAGGTTTCACTCATTGTTCTTTAAAAGTATAGCCTTGGGTAGGCCAGGTTAAAATGGATGCGGATCATTGATTCTCCCTTCGACTAGCCCGAAAAAAGCAGGAAAGGCGACGATCAATGGCTTGCGAAAATAAGAAATACAGAAATTATAAAAAAGCAGGAACCGTCGAATAGGATAATAACAACGCAAAAAAGGTCCTAGGGTTAGTCAGTTAAACGCTAAAACCCAGATCCCAGCATCGCGTTTATGTCACTGCCACATAGCACCCATTAATAAATTTACAAAATTATACTGAAACAAACAACCACTGAACAAAGAAAAATCTGAAATGCGCCGACTAGCGAACCACGGCAGGAAACGTACCATTGCAGCAATTCTATAACTTTCAACCCACTGGCTATGCCTGGCCGACGCACATTCAGAGCCGCAAACGCAGACCACAATTAACAAGGCCATTGAATCCGAAAGTAACGTCAGCAAATACGGACACCAGTCCTCCTGCCTCCACGCCTAAAGGCACTACATTGAAGGCAAACAGCACTCTCTGTTTTTCATTCTGATTAAACTGCTGATTTACCAGCGACGCTCCCGCCCCTACTCCGGAGTAAAGACGAACATACTTTCTGTCCAACCAATAATAATCTGCACGCGGAATCAGACTCATATAAGTTCCCTTCGTATCACCAAGGAACTCGTCATCAGAATCACTGTAAACCTTTTTTGTAAATTTCTCGTAAACTCCATCTACACCGAATCTCCACCCATTCCGTGAAGGTAATTTTACTCCCAGCAAAATAGCCCCGCTGAATTTCGCATCGTCGTAATAAACTTGTCCGCCCGTCAACGCAGTAGTAAGTACATCGCTTACACTCTCTACCACCTGAGGAACTGTGATCACACCAAATCCCGCAGAAACGGTAAGATTTGGCCTGGCTTCATATTGGGCGTTTGCAGATAAAAAAGCCAGTAAAAGAAGCGAAATGAGGAAACAATTTTTCAGACAGTTAAATGTTGTAAAGTTCAGGACAAAAATACCAAAAAAAGTATTTAATTATATACGTCAGAGACCCCTGCGAAGGCCATCACACTTTGCTCTCGCACAGTCATACGCCAATCACCGGTGAAAGCTCTCTAACGAACGCCGCCTCGTTGTCAATCCTTAACACTGCCAAAAAGCGCTAAAGCGGCATGGCTCATCGCTCTCACACCTGCTTTCAACGTAGGATCCGGAAGAGGTGCGAAATAAGGGGAATGTAAAGCCGGCAAATCTGTATTCGTCTCCCTGGCGACAGCTATCTTCTTCGGATCTACTGTACCCAGCCAGAACATACAGATGGGCACCTTCTGCTGCTGCAGACCATATCTTCCAAAATCCTCCCCAAACATATATGGAGGCATTTCTTTGACCAGATCATCTCCAAAACTGTTCCGAAAAACGTGTACAAGCCTTCTGGTAAGTGCTGCGTCATTGATCGTTGCGGGTGTGTAGTGCTCCCTGAAAGTCACCAGGGGCAACTTATCTTCCGGCAACCCGGCTGAAATGGCTATATTTCTTGCAATTCTCTTTACAGCAGCTACGATATGCTCCCTGACTTCAGGAGAATAAGTTCGTAGTGTCAATTGCAATTTCACCTCATCCGGGATCACATTATGCACATTCCCTCCATGAACTGATCCCACGGTCACTACTGCCGGATCCAGGGGGTTGATTTCTCTGCTTACAATAGTCTGAAAGGCTAGTATCATCTGTGCGCTCAGGACAACGGGATCTTTGGTAGTATGCGGAGCAGCACCATGCCCTCCCTGTCCATACACCGTAATGTCAACTGCATCTACACTGGCCATCAATGCTCCTTCCCTATAACCTATATGTCCCGCAGGAAGGTAAGGACTGGAATGAAGCGCCAGTGCGTAGTCGGGTTTGATTATCTTCTCGTAAAGACCGGCACTGAATAGCTGTCGCGCGCCCACTCCTGTCTCCTCCGAGGCCTGTGCTACCATAACGAGTGTTCCTTTCCAGTGCGATCGTGCCTGAACGAGTGCCCGGGCAGTCCCTAGAAATACGGTCATGTGGACATCGTGCCCACAGGCATGCATCACCCCTACTTCCTTGCCTTTCGCATCTGTTCCCCTTATTTTGCTTGCATATGGAAGTTCGGTTTTCTCTTCGACAGGAAGCCCGTCCATATCCGCGCGGATCAGAACCACAGGTCCTTTTCCGTTCTTAAGAATACCAACAAGGCTATGGCCTCCGAGGTTTTCGGTCAACTCGAAACCCAGGCTCCTAAGCTCCGCCGAAATAAAAGAGGAAGTCTTTACTTCCTGGCCCGAAAGCTCGGGATTTTGATGCAATTGCTTATAAATTTTCTCAAGGGAGGGATAGTTTGCCTCCGCAAAACGGTCAATGGTATTCGTACCGGGATGCTGGGCGTTTATGTTTAGAATCCACAGACTCAAAACGATAGCTATGACACACTTTTTCAGAAACGGCCTTGATGAGTGCGCCGGCAACTTGATGTTCATTTTTGGGATAGTGTTAGGATAATCAGTTATTCCGGGAAAATTTCAGAAGCTAAAATAGGACTTCAAACTAAAAAGTTGCGAAAATTTTTAAACATATACCACTGTAATGATCGAAACAGTCATTAGGTGTATGACTCAATATTCGTTACAAAATTTACTAAAGCTGCGTTTAGCAATTCAAACAGTGCAAATTCTTACAATCGGGACTTTTTTTTACACATAATCGATATCAAATACCGAAGAAAGCTGTCTTTCATTGAAAGAAGCAGGCACCAAACGCATCAGGCTGTTGCGGAGCCAGATTCCAAGGGAAGTATCCAGGTGAGATACGCTCCCCATAAGACGGCTTTTGTCCACAATACCGCGAGCTTTTCGGATCCGTAATTGCTGGTATCTCTCAAAGGTTTCGCGGATGGGAAGGTTGCCTTCCATCAGTTTTGAAATCGTATATGCATCTTCTATGGCCTGACAAGCCCCCTGCCCCATGTTGGGCGTCATGGCATGAGCAGCATCCCCCAACAGGCAGGCCTGCCCGGTGTACCAGGAAGAAACAGGCGACAGATCGGTAATATCACTGAAATGCAGCTGGTCGGACTCCGTGCTCTCGATCATTCGTAATGCATCCGGGTGAAAATCTCTGAATAGCCCGCCAAGCTCTTCTATGTGATCTCCCGCAAAGGAGCTGTTCAGTGCCGCGTACCAATATATCTGCTCGTGGTCAATTCTGACAAATCCAAAACGCTTGCCCCTCCCCCAGGCCTCAATCGCCTGATGTGCATAATCATCTGTTAAGGAAACCCTGCAGACTCCCCGCCAGCACTTTTGACCGGTCCCTCGAATTCTCCCATGACCCAAAAGCTGATCCCTGACGGTCGAACGAATACCGTCGGCACCTATCAGTGTGTCACTCTCTGCAAGACTTCCGTCCTCAAAATGAAGTTTAAAACGACCCTGTCCTTCAATTTTTATCAATTTTCTTGAGAGGAGAATCTGATCCTTCCCTACCATCTCCGCCAATATCCCCTGTAGTGCTGCCCTGTGTATAGCCACGTTGCACACACCGTATTTTTGTTCAAAACGCGCCAGTTTCACACAGGAAATATCTTTGAAATTTTCATCGGTAATTCTCATCGCTGATACCTGCTGGCCGGCAGACAATATACGATCGTATAGCCCTTCGTTCCTGAAAATCTGCATCGCATTACTTGCCAGTACGATTCCTGCTCCTACAGGTCTGATTGCCGGAGCACTCTCGAATACCCGCACCTCTATACCTCGTTTTTTAAGAAATAAGGCGGCAGACAAACCTCCTATTCCTGCGCCAACAATTGAAACGGATTGATCTTTCATCGTGATAACAAATTTAATACGAATACGCTCTTCTGGCGGGTACCATCAGTCCGAGTGGGGGCGTCAACCAGATTTTGACCAAAGTACCTATTTTTATCACACGTGTAGAACAGGAATTCATGATTTCTGAACCCCTTCATACGGGAATTAAAATTTCAACAAAAATATCCCGGCAAATTCCATTTTATGATATATTACGTCATAATTCGAAAGTCGACTTTATTTTCTACGCAGTTAAAGAACACGTCATGCAAAGCAACCGACCTGAAAGTGTGGACGCCTATATAGAGAGCTTTCCGGATGAAGCTCAGAAAGCAATGATCGAAGTAAGGGCAACCATTCGTGCCGCCGCACCGGATGCCGAGGAGATGATCGCTTACCAAATGCCCGCATACAAGTACAAAGGAAAACCGCTTGTCTACTTTGGGGCATTTAAAAATCATATCGGATTCTATGCCACACCTACTGGTCATGAGGCGTTTAAAGATGCATTATCTAAATACAAACAAGGAAAAGGTTCTGTTCAATTTCCGCTTCACGAGCCCATGCCCCTTCAACTGATCAAAGATATTGTCAAATTCAGACTTGCCGAAAATGCTACATCCAAAAAAAATGAGCGCACTCAGTCATGAAGCAGGCTACAGTATATCGCCCTTTGGTATGTCTTTCATGCACAAAGAACGGGAGATCCAGCAATCGACCGATAGATATTAACACATTCAATTAATGGGCTTATCCTACGCAATACGCAACCTTCGGGAAGAAGAAATTCGCGATGCCATCGAATTGGCCACCACAGAAGGCTGGAACCCGGGTCTGTACGACGCCGAAGCCTTTTACCTGGCCGATCCGAATGGTTTTTTTGTAGGTGAACTGAATGGAAAACCCATTGCATTTATCTCAGCGGTAAACTACAACCAGGCTTACGGATTTGTAGGTCTCTATATCGTAAAAAAAGAGTACCGTGGCCAGGGATACGGTTACCGTATATGGCAGCATGCCATGGAGCAGCTTCAAAACCTTTCTTGCGGACTGGACGGCGTACCTGCCCAGATTGACAATTACAGAAGGTCAGGCTTCGTTTACGAATTCAGGCAGATGAGGCTGGCTACCCAAGCGCTTCAAAGCGCATTGACTCCGACTGTGAAAAGCCTGACTTCAAAGGATTGGGAACGGGTTGCAAACTACGACACAAGCGTATTCGGCACCCCACGCGAAACTTTCATCCGCGGCTGGCTAACCATGCCTACTGCAAAAGCCTATTATACAGAAGACAAGGGCCGTATCACTGGATATGCGGTGATACGCAAATGCAGGGATGGTCATAAAATAGGACCGCTCTTTGCTGATACGGACTTCCTAGCAGAGCAGCTTTTTTTGGCTTGTCACCAGGCAGCAGATGAAAAAGAGACAGTGTATATAGACATGCCTGAAAATAAAGAAATCACCCAAACATTCATAGAGAAGTACCGTCTGAATCTGGTATTTGAAACGGCGCGTATGTACAAAAACGGGAAACCGGATCACGCAGAGGACAAAGTCTACGGCGTCACCACCTTCGAACTTGGATAGATCCAACCCGTACGATCGCTAACAACATCAGCCCTCAAATGAACAACCAAATATTATACCGAATTCGTCTATAAATACTCAAAATAGTTAATAAATAAGAAATTTCAACAAAATAAAATAGATTTTGTTGCGAGAAAAATACATATACTCAGAATATTATTCCGTTACAAGAAAAAAGGCTGCTCATTGAGCAGCCTTTTTTCTTCATTTTATAAGTATTCGGTACCCCTGGGTTTCGTCGAACCAAGGGTCACTGAGCGGAGCCGAAGCAAGGGTCACTGAGCGAAGCCGAAGTGAAAACCCCAAAACTACAAACTCGCCAGCGCTTCGTTAAACGTTTTGCTTGGACGCATGGCCTTCTCAGCAAGTGTATCATCCAGAGAATAATATCCACCGATCGTCTGAGGTTTGCCCTGCGCGTCGATCAGTTCCTGAGATATTTTCGATTCGTTGGCAGCAAGTACTTCAGCCAATGGCGCAAATTTCGCTTTGAGATCCGCATCCTTCTCTTGTTGAGCCAAGGCCTCCGCCCAATATAGCGCCAGGTAAAAATGAGATCCACGGTTATCAATCTGTCCTACTTTACGGGCAGGAGATTTATCCGTAGCCAGGAATTTTTCAGTGGCTGCGTCGAGCGTTTCAGCGAGGACAAGTGCCTTCTCGTTACCCAGAGTCTGTCCCAGATGTTCCAGAGAAACTGCCAGTGCAAGGAATTCTCCCAAGGAATCCCACCGCAAATAACCTTCTTCCACAAATTGCTCCACGTGTTTAGGCGCAGATCCGCCGGCACCCGTTTCAAACAATCCTCCTCCATTCATTAAAGGAACGATAGAGAGCATTTTAGCAGAGGTACCCAGCTCCAGGATTGGGAAAAGATCAGTGAGATAATCGCGCAGAACATTTCCGGTCACAGAAATAGTATCAAGTCCCTGACGAATTCTCTCCAGAGAAAATTTAGTCGCCTCGACCGGATTCAGGATACGGATATCCAACCCTTCGGTGTCAAATTCAGGCAGGTATTTGTTTACTTTTTTGATGATCTCACGGTCATGCGCCCGGTTTTCGTCCAACCAGAATACGGCTGGCGTCGACGACAGGCGTGCTCTGTTCACAGCCAGTTTCACCCAGTCTTTGATCGGTGCGTCCTTTGTCTGACAAGCACGGAATATATCTCCTGCTTCAACGGCCTGACTTAACAATACATTTCCATTCTCATCTGACACCCGGATGCTACCATTCGCGGCAGCCTGGAACGTCTTATCATGAGAACCATATTCTTCCGCTTTCTGGGCCATCAGTCCCACGTTCGGTACGGAACCGATGGTGGTGGGATTCAAAGCTCCGTTGGCTTTGGCGTCGGCGATGGTAGCCTGGTAAACACCTGCGTAATTACGATCCGGTATTAGCGCCAGGGTATCCTGCAATTTGCCTTCAGTATTCCACATTTTACCGGAGCTACGTATCATCGCCGGCATCGATGCGTCTACAATTACATCTGAAGGAACATGGAAATTGGTAATTCCCTTGTCCGAATTAACCATCGCCAATGCAGGTCCTTTTGCAATAACCGCTTCAATGGCTGCCTTAATTTCCCCTTCTTGCGCGTTTCCAGCAATTTTAGCGTATACATCCCCTAATCCGTTACGGGTATCTACGTTCAATTGCTTAAACAAGTCCGCGTATTTTTCGAAGACATCTCTAAAATATACTTCTACAATAGCGCCGAATATAATAGGGTCGGACACCTTCATCATGGTCGCTTTAAGGTGAGCCGATAGCAGTACCCCTTTTTCGCGGGCAACGTCAATCTGTTCCGCAACAAATGCCTTCAGTGCCTTGAGATTCATCACAGAAGAATCCAAGACTTCACCAGCCTTCAGGTTTGCGAAATCTTTGAGCAGGGATACCTCACCACCTTCAGATACAAATTCTATCTTAAAACGGGTCGCTGCTTCAACAGTTACTGAATTCTCACTTCCGTAAAAATCGCCTCCGCTCATGGCTACCACTTCGGTCTTTGAATCAGCTGACCAGGCGCCCATGGAATGAGGATTCGCTTTCGCGTAGTTTTTCACCGCTTTAGGTGCTCTGCGATCAGAATTACCTTCACGCAACACAGGGTTTACCGCTGATCCTAAAACTTTCGAATACTGTGCCTTTATCGCTTTTTCCTCGTCACCAGACGGATCTTCGGGAAAATCAGGTATCGCAAAACCTTTGTCCTGAAGTTCTTTTATGGCTGCTTTCAATTGGGGGATGGAAGCGGAAATGTTGGGAAGCTTAATGATATTGGCTTCAGGTGTAGTGGCCAGTTTGCCAAACTCCGAAAGTGCATCAGCAATACGTTGGTTGTCTTTAAGATAGGATGGAAAATTGGCCAGGATACGTCCTGCCAATGATATGTCCGTCAATTCTACATCAATACCGGAAGAAGCGGTGAAAGCTTTTACGATCGGCAATAGCGAATACGTAGCCAATGCCGGCGCTTCGTCTGTTTTGGTGTAGTAAATCTTCGGTTGGTTTGACATAATTTATGGGATTAATACATTATTGTAAGAATAAACACGGTGGTTTGCGGACGGCAGATTCACCTCATATTCGTGATAACTTACCTTTCTCCTAACCGGGTGCAAATTTAATCAAATCATCGGTTCACCCTAACCCACAACCTACTTTATGGATGAATCGTCCTCTTTTTTTGCTATATCATCGTCGCGGCATTCCCTTTGCGAGGTTTCAGCAAACAGATTCCGGAGATATGCTATATGCTTTAGCGCTTCCCCCTTGCCTATTGCTTATAGCCTACGGCTTATTGCTTACAGCTTATTGCATAAAGCTTCCTATCTGAACCAAAAAATGTTGACATTTGTCCAGCGTCTCGCTGCTTCTGTCCGGTAATGCTTTTGCTGATGCGTTCCTTAAAAGCACATCCGACGGTTTTCACTGATTT
>CAZAVR010000120.1:0-9859 GCA_964488435.1 uncultured Cytophagales bacterium
GTCACGCCGATAAAACAATGGAAAACCACATCCGGCCGGACTACAGTTCTTTCCATGTAGTTAACTACGATCCCGCGAGCGGAAACGTTCTTCACAAACAAACCTTGCAGGGTTTCTCTGACAATTCCACCTGGGCGAGAGGACAGGCATGGGGTATTTATGGCTTTACCACCACCTACCGTGAAACACGCGACAAACGATTCCTTCAGACAGCAGTGGGAATGGCCGACTTTTTTCTGAACCATAACCGACTACCTGCCGACAAAATCCCCTATTGGGACTTTAACGCCGGACAGGATGGATATAAACCAGACTGGGCATTTGATGCGACCAGATATAAAGTAACTCCGCGAGATGCTTCTGCGGCTGCCATCACCGCATCTGCTCTTCTTGAACTGGCTGAATATGTGGGTAAGACAAAACGCAGAAAGTACAGCAGGGCAGCTGCTCATATATTGAAGTCACTAAGTTCGACACAGTACATGAGTTCCCCCGCTTCGCCCTATACCCCGTTTCTTTTGAATCACAGCACAGGCCATCTCCCGGGAGGACGTGAAATTGATGTTCCGCTCGTCTATGCTGACTATTATTTCCTGGAAGCTCTTTTAAGATATAAAAAGCTCATTCCTAATCTATAATAAAATGCCGGATTTGAAAAAAACCAGATAGTGATGAATCGTTTGTTTTGATATATCGTTTTACTAAAATACCCCATAATATGTCGTTATTGCTTTCCGCAATGAAACGAACAGAAAGCCTCAACAATATGACAGCCGATCTGTTTTGGGTATTTTGAAATTGCAGCAACCCGTATGATCAAAGAGAAAGATAGCCATGGCATAACGGACCAGTTACTCTTGCAACAGATGAAAGAGGATAACTATACTGCTTTTGATGCCATCTATGAAAGATACTGGGAGCAGATTTACAATTCGGCTTACAAAAGGCTTAAAGACGAAGATTTTGCAAAAGACATTACTCAAGATATATTTCTTCAGCTTTGGCAAAGAAGAACCGAGCTTGTCATACACCACCTTCCCTCCTACCTGCATACCTCCGTTCGGAACAATGTACTGAAATATCTGGAAAAAGAGCAAAAGTATACCCCGATATCCGCGCTGCTTGAGCAACTGCTGGCTGCCAAAGACGAAACCGATGCGGCACTAATCCGAAAAGAATTTCTCGTGCGCTACGAAGCACTGATCAATACACTCACCCCTTCCCAACAGGAAATATTCAGGCTTCGTTATCATGACGACCTGACCACACTGGACATTGCGGAGAAACTGAATATCAGCCGTAAAACCGTTCAAAATCAACTTACCAGAAGTGTCGCCCAGTTACGCCAGTCTATAGGCATTCTGGCATTCATCATTTTTTCCAATCCATAAAAAATCACAATTCCGTGGGATTTTTTCGTTCTCACCGGTCTTACTTCTGAAGGGTTTCACTTCAGTACGTCAGACAAATGGAAAAAAAGGACTTTTTAAAAATTTTACAGCGCTATAAAGATGGGCGGGCAAGCAAAGAAGAGGAAGAGTTCCTTTTTGCTTACTATGAGCTTTTTGATTTGGAAGAAGATGTTTTGGACCAGAAAACTGACGCTGCCAGAGACGACCTTAAAAAGAATATCAAAGACGAAATAGAACGGAAACTACAGCAGGATGAGTTTAATCCTGACGAAAACATCCGAACACCATGGACTTTCTACTTCAAAAGAACGCTGGCGGCCATGATAATAGCGGCAGGCCTGCTTGGGTATTTTTTATACAGACCAAAGCCCGTCCAGGAAAAGTTACCTGAAAGCCTGACCAAAGCTGAATCCGTACAAATAGTCCCCGGTAAGAACGATGCCGTACTCACCCTTGAGGATGGCAAAATGATCGTTCTCAATGAGCAGAACGAGGGGCTGGTGACCCAACAAGCCGGTGTCTCAATAACAAAGACAAAAGAGGGGCAACTTGCCTACGAAGTGACCGAACCACAAGTCGCCGTTATACATACCATTCGTACTCCACGTGGCGGACAATACCAGATTACGCTTGAAGACGGCACGAGGATCTGGCTGAACTCCGCTTCATCCATCAGGTTTCCAACCATATTTGCCCGGGACGAGCGAATCGTGGAAATCACCGGAGAAGCCTACTTGGATGTAGCCCATGATTCAAAAAAACCATTCAAAGTAAAGTCTGAAAATCAGCTGGTTGAAGTATTAGGAACTCAGTTCAACATAAATACCTATCCTGAAGAGCCCCTGCATAAAACAACGCTCATTAGCGGCAGCGTAAAAATATCAAAAACCGGAAAACCTGATCTGTCCACTACCGGAGACAGTAAAATACTGAAGCCGGGACAGCAGGCTGCTGTTCATCCCGACCGGAATAAAATCACACTTCAACACGTAGATACCGAAGTCGCCGTCGCCTGGAAAAATGGCTATTTCAAATTTGACAAAGCTGATATACAGACAGTCATGAGACAAATCTCCAGGTGGTACAACGTAGATGTTGAATATAAAGGGGCATTAAGCGATGATCTTTTCGCCGGCGAAATCAAACGGGACGAAGATGTGAACAAAGTCCTTCGAATACTTCGACTCAGCAACATTCGTGCGGAAATACAGGGAAAAAAAATCATCATAAGCCGCTAAGATCTGGCGTATCCGATTTTCTGACCCATATATGAGAACCCTCCTCTTCGGGATATTTGTCACCTCTGTTTATGATACTCATTAATCTTAATTTAACCAACTTATGCCGGTAAAGATGTACAAACAACCGCAGACTGTCCGTAGAATATTTTACGGGAAACTATCTGCGGTCATACAACTATCGATCGCATTAACGATCATTTGTATATTGAATTTAAACGCCAAAGGATTTTCCCAGACCATCACGATCCAGGGCGATAATATGTCCCTTGAAAAAGTACTGATATCCATCGGAAAACAAAGCGGACACTATTTTTTTTACAAGTACAATGAGATAAAAGATGCGCGCCCTGTGACGGCCAATCTGAAAAACGTCAGTCTTGACAAAGCGCTGAAAGAATGCTTCAGAGGCCAGCCGTTTACCTATACCATTGACAACAAAACCATTGTTGTCAATAAGGTTACGCCACAGATCCAGGAAACAACTACTCCTCCCAAAGAAACCAAGGGTACCGTAAAGGATAAGAACGGACTTCCATTACCAGGGGCAGCCATCCGGGTTAAAGGCTCGGCAAAAGCGACTGTCACCAATCTGGAAGGTCTGTTTATCCTCACTGATCTTCCTGACGACGCAGTACTTCTCGTCAGTTACACCGGGTTCGTAGGGCAGGAGATTAATCTCTCGGGCAGATCCTCCATCGTCATTATTCTGGAAGAAGACAGCCAGGACCTTAACACCGTGGTCGTGATCGGTTATGGCACCCAACAACGAAAAGATGTAACCGGAGCGATCAGCTCTATAAATTCTCAAAAAATAAAAGATCAGGCTGTAATCTCACTCGACAACGCCATGGCCGGCCAAATGGCCGGTGTGCAGGTGAGTCAGGCGAGCGGTGCGCCTGGTGGAGGCTCCTCCGTCAGAATCCGGGGAGCCGGCTCTCTAAGCGCCGGTAATGACCCCTTATATGTGGTAGACGGCTTCCCTGTTACCAATGACTACAATCAAACCAACAACCCATTAAATACCATCAACCCGGCTGATATTGCCAGCATTGAAGTTCTAAAAGATGCCTCCGCTACGGCTATATACGGATCCCGGGGGTCAAACGGCGTAGTCATCATTACAACCAAATCCGGAAAAAGCGGAGCCTCCAGAATTGATCTGAGCATCAATACCGGGGTGCAGCAGGTTGAAAGATACCTGGATGTGCTTAATGCCCGCGAATATGCAGAATATCTGAACGAGGCCCGGAACAATGCCTGGATCAATTCCGGCGCCAATCGGTCAGCGGCTGACCCTAATTCTGCCCGAACCAATAATGTAATGTATCTCATACCCGATATGACCCGAGATCCGGCCTCGCTCGGTACAGGTACCAACTGGCAAAAAGAGATTTTCAGGCCTGCGCTGATGAATAACTACCAGATCAATTTCTCGGGAGGCACGAGTAAAACAAAATACTTTCTCTCCGGCGGCTACCTTTCTCAAAATGGAATCATTATCAATTCAGGTTTGAAACGGTACTCGTTCCGGATTAATGTAGAATCTGATGTGCATAAAAAAGTAAAGGTAGGCGCCAATCTCACTCCATCCTACACGGACAATAGTCTGGTCAACGCGGAAGGAAACTGGCAGGGAGGGGGCATTGTACAATCCGCCCTTACTGCAGCTCCGTTTCTGACTCCATACGACGAAAACGGGAATTACTCCAAAATAACCGGTCTCGGAATAGGAACCAGCGAAGTGGACAATCCGGTGAAACTCGCCAAAGAGTCCTTCTACAAGCAGGGAACATTACGCCTCCTCGGAACGGCCTTTGTCGAAATCAGCCTCCTGAAAGGCCTTAAATTCAAAACGCTGGTAGGCACCGACTTCAGGAACTTCCGGGAAAGTAACTTTAGCCCATCCATTGTAAACCCAAACAGCGTCAATGCGACCAAAGTCCCGACAGCGACGAACGTGACTTCAGAGACCAAAAACTGGCTGGCAGAATATACCCTCAGCTATTCAGGGAAATTCCGGAAACATGCAATGGATGCCCTGGTAGGTTATACCGCTCAAAAAGAGCACATTGACTTCAGCAGTATATCCGGTACCAACTTCGCCAACGACAGGATTAAGACCATCAACGCAGCAGGTCTCATTACAAATGCAACAACCACCCAGGAAGAATGGGCACTACTCTCCCACCTGGCACGCGTGAACTATGCTTACGACGGAAAATATCTACTGACCGCAACCTTCCGGCAAGACGGATCATCCCGCTTCGGGGCCAGCAACAAATGGGGCTTCTTCCCATCGCTGTCACTGGGTTGGAGGATTTCCAATGAGGCTTTCCTGCAAAACGTAGACTGGTTGAGTGATCTCAGGCTTCGCAGCAGCTACGGACTGACCGGTAATAACTTTATCAGCAATTACGGACATATCGGCCTTACAGGTATAGAAAACTACATTTTGGGCGGCAGTGGTGGCGCTATCGTAAATGGCACCAGACTTACAAACATTCCTAACAGCATGCTGGGGTGGGAAAAAAACAATCAGTTAGACATAGGATTGGAAATCGGACTGTTTCAAAACCGGTTCTCCTTCTCTCTCGACTACTATTCGAAAATCACCTCCGATCTTCTACTGAACGTGCCGGTACCCACCTTGACCGGTTATGCAAACGCGCTACAAAATATCGGAAAAATCCGGAACAGGGGTTTTGAGTTTACGGCTGTAAGTCGCAACACGGTCAAAGCATTTAAGTGGACGACCGACTTTAATATCTCCGCTAACCGCGTCAGGGTATTGGCGCTCGGACCTGACGGATCTCCTATTATTTCCCGGCAGGTTACCTCGGCAAATGCTCCCACGCACATCACACAGGTAGGGTCAGAACCCGGTAGTTTTTATGGATACAATGTTATTGGCGTTTTTCAGAATGCACAGGATGTCAGCGAAAACGCAAGCATCGCGGGCGAATCCAAACCCGGACAGCTGAAATTTGAAGATGTAGACGGTAACGGAAGCATCACGAGTACAGACAGAAAGATACTGGGAAGTCCGTTTCCCGATTTTATATACGGTATAACCAACAGTTTTGCCTATAGAAACCTTGACTTTTCATTTATGATTCAAGGCGTTCAGGGTTTTGAAGTACTGAATATGGCCCGACGTTACTACGGAAACTATGCCGGGTCCTACAATGTCCTGAGAAGCGCCTCCCAGGGCTGGCGCTCTCAGCAGGAACCCGGCGATGGAAAATCCCCCATGGTCGATCGCAATTTCGGCGCACTGCCAGGCAGTAATCTGGTGAACAATGTCACTTCTGTATTTGTAGAAGACGGATCTTACCTGCGCGTCAGAAATATTACCCTTGGATACACGCTTTCACCATCCTTGGCAGAACGTCTCAAGATCGCCAGCGCCCGTGTTAACTTCACGATCCAAAATGCATTCACCTTCACAAAATATGAAGGCTATAATCCGGAAGTCAGTATACAAGGAGGAAGCACACTGGTACCCGGTGTAGACGCCGGTGGATATCCTTTGGCACGTACGTTTATGCTCGGGATCAGTTTTGGACTTTAATCGGTAAATTATTATGAAAAATATCACTCGAATACTCGCCGCCTCCACCATACTTTTAGGGACCATTTCCGGCTGCAGCTCTGATTTTCTCCATCTGGCTCCGATCTCTCAGATGAACGGAAATAACTTCTATAAAACGGACGAAGACATGAAAAATGCGCTGACAGCCGTCTATGGTGCACTGCAATACAGCGGGCAATATTATTCTTCCATGCACATCATCGGTGACTTACGTTCGGACAACACCTACATTCCCAACCCGAACGCCGGAGCGAATCTACAGGAAGTCGACGAGTTTAAGAACAATGCCTTCAACTCAATCAGCAGTACCACCTGGAGCGCACATTATCAGGGAATCCAGGCCGCCAATATCGTCATTGAAAAAATCGGTGACGTGCCAATGGATGAAAATATGAAGCAACGCTATACCGGTGAGGCCCGTTTTCTCCGGGCATTGATGTACTTCAACCTTGTCCGCATATTCGGAGATGTGCCTCTCGTGCTGGCCATTATCAATAATCCACAGGAAGGTTACGACTATAAGAGAGAAACTACAGAGACCGTCTATAACCAGGTAATACTCGACCTGAAAGCGGCTGAAGAATCCCTACCGTATGAATACACCGGCGCCGACATAGGAAGGGCAACCAGGGGCGCCGCCATGGCACTGCTTGGAAAAGTATACCTTACTCAAAAAAACTGGAATCTGGCCAGTCAAAAACTGAAAGAAATTATAGACCAGACGAGTCAGAACAAATATCAACTTCTTAGCAATTACAGCAGCGTGTTTGGTATTGCTAATGAAAATAGCCGGGAATCTATATTTGAAGTACAATTCAAAAAAGGTGCCTCCGGAGAAGGGAGTCCCTTCACCAATCAGTTCGCACCCATAGGATCGGGAACGGCTGTAACAGGCCTGGGCAACCCGCTGGGCCAAAACATTCCAACTGACGATATGGCAAATGCCTATGAAACAGGCGATACCCGAAAGCATGTTTCTATGCGTACAAGCTATGTCTTAGGAAGCAATACCGTCCAGCACAACTATGTAGCAAAATACATGGGAACTCCTGCGGCTAACCTGGACAGCGATAACAACTGGATTGTTCTAAGATTTGCCGACGTCCTTCTTATGTACGCAGAAGCCCTCAACGAGATTGGATATATCGCAGAAGGCCCCGCATTTACCTACCTGAACCGGATCCGAAACAGGGCTGGTCTGGCCGACAAAACCAGCAATAATACAAATCCGGATCTTGCTGTACCTAGCCAGGCTGCCTTCAGGCTGGCCATAGAAAAGGAAAGAAGAGTAGAACTGGCCTTTGAAGGACACCGCTGGTTTGATCTCGTTCGCACCGGAAGAGCACTGGAAATCCTGGGAGGACAAGGTATGCTGGCACACCATTATCTCTTTCCCGTACCGAATAGCCAGATTGAAATCAACCCTGCATTAATGAAACAAAATAACGGCTACCAGTAAACAATTAACCTGTTGTCCGCAGCCTGCCTGCCGGGGTGTCCGAACACATCCCGGCAAGCTTCTCAACATGATTGCCGATGAACACACCTCAACTATTTTTATTTGTCCTTACGCAGCTAAGCTGCCTCTCTGCAGCTGCTCAGTCACCATTGACACTTAACCACAAAGACGATGGCTACAGGGGAATCTGGTACAGCAACCAACCCTCGCAGGACGAATATGTTTACAAATACAGTGGAGGATTGGGCACTTATCCGGCCAACCACTACCCTTTTTCTATATATGCGAAGGAGGTCCATAAAACCTTCTTTTGTTATGGAGGTACCACCAAGGATGGAAAAACCCTGCTTCATATAGTCTCCTATTTCGACCACAAGACAGGAATGGTGCCGCGCCCAACAATTGTATTGGACAAAAAAACAGATAACGCCCATGACAATCCGGTCATAAATATGGATAAGGACGGATACATCTGGCTATTTTCCACGGCACATGGTACCAACAGCCCCTCCTATGTTCATAAAAGTACGAAACCCTATGATATCAGTGAATTCAAACAAGTTCCGGTTTCTAAATCAGTAGATGGAAAGAAAGTACCCTTAGACAACTTTTCTTACCTTCAGACCTGGTATCAAAAAGACAATGGTTTTCTTAACCTCTTTACACACTATGACAGGAACGTCATCGCCGGCCAGCCCTCCAAACCAAGGCGAACCATCAGCTATATGACGAGTCCGGACGGCATTGACTATTCTGAATGGAAAGATTTGGCCACTATCGAAGAAGGACACTACCAGACAAGTGGTTGCTTTCAGAACAAAATCATCGGAAGTGCTTTCAACTTTCACCCTGTTAAACAAGGAGAAAATGGCCTGAATTACCGGACAAATCTCTACTACATTCAAACGAAGGACTTCGGAGAGACATGGCAGTCGGCTGAAGAACTACCGGTTAAAATACCCGTAGCCGATATCAACAACCCTACCCTCGTAAAAGACTACCACTCCCTGGGATCAAATGTCTATATTAATGACCTGTCATTTGATAAAAACGGACGACCCGTGATCCTGTTTCTCACAAGCAAAGGATATGAATCCGGCCCCAAATCTGGTCCGAGAGAATGGAAAACTGCCCGCTATACCGGAAACTCCTGGGAGATCCGCCCGATCACCACATCGGGAAGCAACTATGACATGGGCTCTCTGTACATAGACTCAAAGGGGAGATGGCACGTAATAGGCCCCACCACCATGGGCCCCCAAGGCTACAATACAGGAGGAGAAATGGTGCGGTGGACAAGTAAAAACCAGGGAAAAAGCTGGAAAAGCAAACAACTCACCTTTAACAGCCTCTATAACCACTCCTATGCCAGAAGGCCGGTTTATGTACACAAGGATTTTTATGCTTTCTGGGCGGACGGGCATGGCCGGAAAAAATCAGACTCCCGGCTTTATTTCTGCGATAAAAAAGGGAATGTTTTTATGCTTCCCCAATATATGCAAAAGGATTTTGAACAGCCTTTAAAGATTCGGAAAAAGAGGTACAGAGCACCTTCTTCTTTACAAAACTAGGCGCCATGCTCGGTAAAACTGCCTGCCCTTGCTAACAAAAGATGGAAACACTCCCCTCCTACCCTATTTCCTGCAGCCATGCCTGACACTCACTAAATTTCTTTTCTGACCTCTCCTCTAATTCCTTTGTAACCACTGATTCCATAAAACACAATATACACGTAGCACAATGCAGGCAACATAAACGCAATTTTCCAACCAAAATGATCGGCAAGCCAACCCTGCCCGAACGATATGATAGCACCACCAACGATGGCCGTTGACAAAAGCCCTGACGCCTGTGCTGTGTATTTCCCCAGTCCTTCTACGGATAGCGAAAAAATGATGGCAAACATCACCGAGTTGAAGAAACCTACAGCTATCATACTCCATACTGCAGGCACCCCTCCTCCCGACACGGACGCCACAATCAGAGCAATAGCACAGGCAGCGCATATAGTAAGCACGCGCGATGCACTGACCGACTTCAGAACGAAGGCTCCCGCCAACCTCCCGGCCAGCATGCTTCCCCAATAAAAAGCCACATAGCTATTGGCCGTCATTTCTGAAACCGACAAGATATCTGCGATATAGTTTGTTAAAAA
>CAZAVR010000121.1:0-9852 GCA_964488435.1 uncultured Cytophagales bacterium
GGAATTGAAGCCAGGGGTATGATCAATCAGAAACTGGGGTTTTATACTTTTGTAGCGGATAATCAGGGTTCCTTTGCCAAATATGTCCGGGACTATGCCGATCGATACAACTTTCCCGGCGAAGGACTCTACAAAACCCTTCGTAATACCGGAGTAGATTTTATGTCAGCGCGCGGATATATCACCTTCAGACCGCTTAAAAGTATCAATGTACAATTTGGCCATGACCGCAATTTCTTCGGCAGCGGCTACAGGTCCATGCTGTTTTCGGACAACAGCAGCCCTAACCTCTTCCTGAGAATCGATACACAGATCGGCAGGTTTCACTACACGAATCTCTGGAACAGTATGATCAACAACCAGGATGAGCCCCATCGTGATATGCTGAGAAAGAAGAAATTCTCCGCAATACATCATTTAAGCATCAAGGTTTCAGATCGCCTGAGTCTGGGTGTTTTTGAGGCGGAGGTTTTCAGCCGGGACAGTAGCGGCGGCGGCTTTGAGCTGAACTATCTTAACCCGATCATCTTTTACAGATACGTTGAGTCCTACATAGGAAGCTCCGATAACGCACTACTGGGTTTCGATTTCCGATGGCTGGCCGCAAAGCGTGTTTCTTTATATGGACAGATCATGTTTGACGAACTGCTCACCGGAAAGCTGTTCGACGGGAAAGGTTCATGGACCAACAAATACGGGATACAACTGGGATCTAAATATGTAGACGCCTTTGGTATCCCCAATTTCGACCTCCAGCTGGAGTACAATACAGCCAGACCTTATTTGTATACACATCGCACTGGTGGAAAGAATTATGTTCACTACCGGCAGCCCATTGCGCATCCGCTTGGTGCCAACTTTTCCGAGCTCATCGGTATTGTACGCTATAAATTCAACCCGCGGTTTACAGTGTATGGAACCATGATGATAGCCCGGCAAGGCGTAGATAGCGGCAGCAGCAACTGGGGTAGCCATTTATTTCCTGACTATGAAACCAGAATGCGGGACTATGGCAACTTTACCGGCCAGGGTGTAACACAGGACATCAGAATGTTCGATCTCAGGCTTTCCTATATGGTATTTCACAATTTTTTCCTGGAAGGCCGGGCGATGAAACGTACAGAAAGCTCCATCGTAACCACTACCCCAAAGACTTCCCTGTTCAACATGGGGTTCCGCTACAACATACCCTATCGGCAACAGGTTTTCTAAGTACCAATCCTGATGAATTTCAAAGAACTTATAAATAAGGAACTAAACGAGGCAGAACAGGTTCTGCAGCGGTTTCTCGCCGACGAATCCCAGATGGAACGCATTGAAAACGCCGGACGAATCATGTCCGACGCGATCCTTAAAGGGAATAAAATGATCTCGTGCGGCAATGGAGGTTCGCACTGCGACGCTATGCATTTCGCCGAAGAACTTACCGGAAGATTCCGGGACGACCGGCGCTCCCTGCCTGCTATTGCGATCTCGGATGTAAGCCATATTTCCTGCGTGGCCAATGACTACGGTTTCGACTATGTATTCTCGCGGTTTATAGAAGGAATGGGACGTGAAGGGGACGTTCTTCTTGGAATAAGCACCAGTGGAAATTCCAAAAACATAATCAATGCAGTCACATCGGCACAAGAGAAAGGAATGAAAACGGTCATTCTTTCTGGTAAAGACGGGGGCGAACTCGCAGGTATTGCCGATGTGGAAATCCGTGTTCCGCACTTTGGCTATGCCGATCGGATACAAGAGATTCATATTAAAGTCATCCACATTCTGATTCTTTTGATTGAGAATATGGTGATAGGAAAGCAGGGTAAGTAAAAAGAATCAGCCTCTCATCTGATCATTTTTTCTTTTTCAAACTCCCCTATAATTCTGAGGCCCTCAAGCGTCAGAAGTTTATCCGTTTCTACAAACTCGTCCTGAAGCGTATCAATAATAGACGAAAGGCCACCTGTCGCTATGGCGATACAGTCCCCGTTCAATTCTTCCCGCGTCCGGTGAATCACCCCCTTGACCAAAGCTTCGTAACCTATTAATACCCCTGCCTGAATACTATGGACCGTATTCCTGCCTATTACTGAGCCAGGCTTTCTTAAAGGTACTTCGGGCAATTGCGCGGTATTGGCAAACAGAGACTTTACGGCCGTGATCAATCCGGGAAGGATCGCCACGCCCAGTATGGTTCCGCTTCCCGCCACCGTAGTAAATGTAAGCGCGGTACCAAAATCCACAACAACGCAATTCCTGCCGTACCTCGTAAAAGCAGCTACAGCATTCGCGATCAAATCACTTCCCAGTTCGTAAGGAAATTCAATGTCTATCTCCATACCTGCGCAAACCTTTGCCCCTGCGATCACAGGCTCGTGGTAAAATGCAGTCCGCAACAAAGGCACCAACACCTGGTTAAGTGAGGGAACTACGCTGCTATACACCACCTGAGTGATGTCCCCTATGGAAAGATTGGCCTCCAGGAAGTTCAGGCGTAAGTCACTCTCATAGTATTGGGATGACTTGTCAGGCAAGGACGGCGTCCTCCAGATGCCCGTCCACCGGTCATTCTGATAAACACCGTAAACAATATCCGTATTTCCAACATCAACAGCTAGGAGCATAAATCAATTTTTTATATAAAAACCTCTAATAAACTGAAAATCAGCCATTCTTTCCAACAACAGACAAAGACATAGGAACCAACAGGGCTGATGTTCATTCCGTAGTTAAAAGTACATGAATACCTGATACTAATTGCCCGTTTTTTTTCTTCTTCCAAATAGAAGGAGGTTATTTGCTTTAAACCCTTCGCAATCTATACCTTTACTGATATTTAAACCCTGAAAAAGTTAATGCATCAAACTGGCACACCCATTCAGAAAATTACAGTAATCGGCGGAGGAAGCTGGGCAACGGCCCTGGTTAAAATCTTGTGTGAGCATCCGCATGTACAGGTAAGGTGGTGGCTTAGGAACGCCGATGATATTGCCCATATCCGGAAATTCCACCATAACCCCAGTTACCTGAGTGATGTCCATCTTCCTTCCAGAAAGGTACAGGTCTTTGGAAAAATCAAAGACGCTGTGAAAGGCTCGTCCTATGTCATTCTCGCTGTGCCTGCGGCTTTTGTAACCGAGCCCCTTCATAAGATCGCCAAAGAGGATCTTACCGGCAAACGGATCGTATCCGCCATCAAAGGCATGGTACCTGATCAGAACAAATTGATTACTGACTGGGTGGCCGAAAAATTTGGCCTTCCACTGGACGACATGTGTGTTATCGCCGGCCCTTGTCATGCGGAAGAAGTGGCCCTCGAAAAACAATCCTATCTTACAATAGCCTCCACAAGCCTTTCGTGTGCAAGTGATTTTGCTAAACTTGTCACCTGCAGATTCATAAAAGCACACCCGCTGGTGGATCTGTATGGCGTAGAATATGCCGCTGTGATGAAAAATATTGTCGCCCTGGCCTGTGGAATTACCCATGGATTAGGCAACGGTGACAATTTCCAGGCAGTACTCGTAGCCAACGCCATGCAGGAAATAGACCGCTTTGTGTCGGCAGTGGATCCTCGCCGCAGAGACCTTATTGCATCCGCCTACCTGGGGGATCTTCTCGTCACTGCCTATTCTCAATTCAGTCGTAATCGTCTATTTGGAAATATGATCGGGCGTGGGTACAGTGTTCAGGCAGCACAACTTGAAATGAAAATGATTGCCGAAGGCTACTATGCAGCCAGAAGTATTTACGCCATGAACCAGAAGTTTCGGGTAAATATGCCCATCACGTCCGCTGTGTATAATATCCTTTATGAAAACATGGCTCCTGCACAGGTGATGGACCGATTGAAAACAGAGCTGAGATAGAAAAAAGTGATATGCCGTTCAAAGACTTCCCCTGGAAAAATCCACTTACGATCACACTGGTATTGTTACTCACCGTAGCGGTTCGCTTCGACAGAAATACCCTTATTTTTAATCGTCATCTCGGAGACGCTTCCCATTTCATTTCAAATGTAGATTTCTTCAGGGGCGACAAGATTTCATATATACTCGGCCCACCCCACAACGAGAGAATACTGGTGACCCTGGTGGCAGCAGCCTTACCTTTCCGGGCCATGACGGCAATTAACGTAGTGAATGTTTTTTTCATCCTTGCCTCTCTTTACATTTTATACTTGTTGCTTCTTTCCTACCGGGTACACGAAAACCTGGTCTGGGCGGGTATGTATATTTTTGTTCTGTCTTTCCCCACGTTCTACTATAGCACGATCGGCTATGTGGACTCTGGTGTACTGGTCATGATATCCCTGGGATTGCTTGCACTCAGAAAAAACAATCATTGGCTTTTTCTCATCAGTATTTTCCTGGGAACACTGGCCAAAGAAGGCATTATTTTACTTATTCCTGTAGCATTGGCACACGCCTATTCCACAGGGCAAAAAAGATGGTACGGAAGCGCTGCTGCCGGGCTTCTCGTTTGTATAAGCATCAGTATGGCGGTTAAACATTTTATGCCCTCTACAGACATCCCAAATTCAACTATTTATTTCAAATATCTACCCTGGCGACTGGAGTCTAACCTGGTCAGACTCCATTTCTATCTCAGTTCGATATGGAGCTTCGGTATTCCCGGCTTTTTATTGATCTATTACTGGATTACACGAAGAAACCAGGTACTATTGCGGCTTAAAAAAGATCTGCCGCTGTGGACAGGAACACTCAGTGGCTGGGTATTGTGGTTCTATTCCCTTTTTTCAGCACATACCGACGGGCGTTTCTTTTGGATAACCTATTGTTTCCCTATTCTGCTCACAATGTTGTGGATTCAGAATTTCGGGATAAATATCCTTAATGGCAGGGTTCGATTCCCGTCTCATCCGCAAGCCGAACCACCTGTTTCTTCCATTTAGCAAATAGGTTAGTGTAAACTATTATTCTTTATTTAATTTTGATGGCGGGATACGCGATCAGATATCCACAAATATTAATTTTAATCCATTTCTCTTATTTTATTATGACCAAAGCGAAATTAGAAACAGAAAAAGGTACTATGTCGATAGAGTTTTATGACAATGACGCACCGGGTACTGTGAAAAACTTTGTGGACTTGTCGAAAAAAGGCTACTACGACGGCCTTACTTTCCATCGTGTAATACCTGATTTTGTCATTCAGGGCGGCTGTCCTGAAGGAACAGGCAGAGGAGGTCCAGGCTATCAGATTCCCTGCGAACTTACCGGCGGAAACCAGTACCACGACCGGGGCGTACTTTCCATGGCGCATGCCGGACGGAATACAGGCGGGTCACAGTTCTTCATTTGCCATAGCCGCAACAATACCGCCCACCTGGACAGAAACCACACCTGCTTCGGCAAAGTAGTAGACGGACTGGAAGTGATTGATGCCATTCGCCAGGGCGATAAAATTATCAAGATAACTATTCTGGAAGACGAAACAGCTGCTTGATTCTCTTCCTCTCTGAACCATGAAAATCCTGATCGCTGATGAAATGCATCCCTCGATTATCAATATGCTTGCCTCCGAGGGGTGGGAATATGCCTACCTTCCTAAACTGAAAAGAGAAGAAATTCTCAATCAAATGGCGGGATTTGAAGGGCTGTTTATTCGAAGCAAAACCTATATCGACCGTGAATTCCTGGATCATTCCCCACAGCTCCGCTTTATAGCCAGGGCTGGGGCAGGTCTTGATCTCATAGACATCGAAGAAGTAAACAGCCGGAACATCCAACTTTTTCATGCAGGCGAAGGGAACCGCGATGCCGTAGCAGAACATGCTGTAGGGCTTTTGCTGGCGCTCTTTAATAACATCGTGCGATCGGACAAAGAAGTTCGCAAAGGAATATGGGAAAGAGAAGGAAACCGGGGAATCGAACTCATGAATAAAACCGTCGGACTGATTGGCTATGGCAACAACGGAAGCGCTACGGCCAGACGCCTGAAAAGCTTTGACTGCAGGATCCTGGCTTACGATAAATACAAAAAAAACTACAGTGATGCTTATGTTGACGAGGCTACGCTCGAACAGATCATGCTTGAGTCAGATATACTGAGTCTGCATATCCCTCTTACAACTGAAACCAAAGGATGGGTGGACGGACTTTTCATAGAAAGAATGGCGCGTCCATTCTTTCTGATGAATGTTGCCAGAGGGGAAATCGTTTCGCTGGAAGGCCTGGTACACGCACTGAAAAGTGGAAAGATACTTGGTGCATGCCTCGACGTGCTGGAAAATGAAAAGCTCTCTTCCCTGACACCATCTCAGCAGGAGAGTTTTGAATTTCTCAGGGCATCGGACAAGGTAATATTGACCCCTCATGTGGCAGGCTGGTCTCAGGAAAGCTATGTGCGGATCAATGAAGTATTGAAACGACAAATCAAAGCCTGGCTCGACAGTCAAAAATAACTGTCGGCCAGGCTTTGTATTTCTATATGATCCGCCTTTTATCCGTCAGTCGATCCTTAACAACTCCAGGTCAAACTGCAGCGCGGAATAAGGCCGTATAGCAAGCTGATTATTCTGATCATATTTTGCTTCTTTACCATATCCTAACTTGGAAGGGAAGATCACCGTCGCTTTTTCTCCTACCCTTAACTTCCTCACACCTCTGTCAAATCCTGCAATGGTGCTTAGTCCTCCGGTAACATAATTACTGAGGGTTCCTCCTTTGTCAAATTCCGTACCTGTAAGAAACATCCCTTTGTAGTTTACGGTAGCTAATTTACCGGACCCTATACTGTCTCCTGTTACTGCGTTCGTACGGATCAAAAACCAACCGTCAGCGGTTTGCTCAGACACCTGGTAGTTCTTTGATACGACGTGGTCTGTAACGTATTCTATTTCAGTGCGTAGCTGCTGAAGCTCAATTTCAAGTCTTACGGGGACGTAAGCAGCGGCTGTCTTGTAACCGGAAGGACCGTAAGCATTAAAGAAAGACAACAGATAGGTCGCTTTTTCGCCAACGCGCAAATTCAGCAACGCGATTTCCAGACCCAGTATATTGTACATTCCTGTTCCCACAGGCATGACCGTAGGCCCCTTTGAAAGGGTAGTGCTGTCAATCAACGCTCCGCCCAATGTGTAAGTGCGGAAAATGAGGTTGGCTATTTCGCCTTCTTTCGGTTCTCGCCCGCCGGGGTTCGCTACTGTTTTCACATAGTAAATACCGTCCGACTCCTTGGTCATATCGAGCGCATTTTCCGTGATGTATTTTTGGATTGCTTGTTCGTTCTCATCTGCCTTCTTGGTAAATTCGTTTGTCAACCCCTTACATCCGCCAGCCGCTACCGCAACAAACGCCAGCCATCCGAAAATCAAATTCTTACTTTTCATCATTTTAATTTTAAATTATTACTACTTATCTTTCTTAAAAACATTCTGACTATATCTCTGAGACCCTGATTAGAGGAGATTGGTTGTATTTTTCAGATCCGCCCCGTCCCTTTTTTCATAGTAGGCACAAAAATGCTTCAAATCACAGGAAGCACACTTAGGACTTCTCGCCAGGCAAATGTATCTCCCGTGAAGTATCAGCCAGTGATGTGCTTTCGCAATAAGGTTAAGCGGAATATACTTTACCAAAGCTTTCTCTACTGCCAAAGGCGTATTGGCCTGTTTGGGTACCAGACCCATCCGGTGCGACACGCGAAACACATGTGTATCCACTGCCATCGCCGGTTGATTAAAAATGACCGATACGATTACATTAGCTGTTTTACGCCCTACACCGGGCAAACGTTGCAAATCTTCTACATTTCCAGGTATTTCCATCTTGAATTCCTCCACAAGCATCCTGGCCATTCCCTCCAGATGTTTGCTTTTGTTATTCGGATAAGAAACTGATCTGATAAAGGGAAATATTTCCTCAGCCGAGGAGGCCGACATAGAAACAGCGTCAGGAAACCTGTCGAAGAGTGCCGGCGTAACCAGATTGACCCGCTTGTCCGTGCACTGGGCAGATAATATCACGGCCACCAGAAGTTCATAAGAATTTCTGTAATTCAGCTCGGTTTGCGGGTCGGGAAAATGCTCGGTGAAATAGTTTAGTAGTAATCTGAAACGTTCTTTTTTTAGCATAGCGTTAAGAGCAATTGCTCCAAAGAAACAAAAAAAAGTGGTGCAACCGGTGCACCACTAAAGATATCTGATGTCTGTCACAGCGTCGGGTGTTGCCCTTCAGTCGTTAACAATGGCTGTACCGCTGCTCGCAAGTTGTGAATAATTCAATATCTCGTTCAAAACCCTGTCGGAAGGAATTAAATCAATTCTGTTCATCTGTTGACGGATTTCCAGAGAATCCAGATAAAAGTCCATCAAATCGTCGCTCAGCGCAAGCGCCTCCACAATTTTCGCGTTTTCGTCTGCCGTTGTTTCGGAGTAAATGTACCGTACAACATCATCGTAAGTAAAAGTTTTTGTCATATATTGGGGTACGTTGGTTAAATTGCTTCCGCAAATTAATCAGCGCGTAACGCATCCTCCCCAATGCTGTGTTAATACTTACCCCGGTGGCATCTGCTATTTCCTGAAAACTCATGTCCTCATAGTGCCTCATAATGAGGACCTGCTTCTGCACATCCGGCAATCGCTGGATCATCTCCCTCAACTGCTGGTGGGTCTCCTGCCTTATCTGAATGGATTCTACCGAATCTTCAGAAAAGTCAAGGGTATTGAACACGCTACTCCCATCTTCAAACACCACATTGGGATAACGTTTATCACGCCGGAAATAATCAATCGCAAGGTTATGAGCAATCCTGATCACCCACGGCAAAAACTTACCCTCGTCGTTATATTTACCTGACTTGATGGTATCTACTGCCTTGATGAAAGTATCCTGCAAGAGGTCTTCGGCAATGTATTGATCCTTAACAATCAGATAAATAGTTGTGTAAATTCTTGACTTATGGCGTTGAACAAGTTTTTCAAAGGCCTTTTCGTCTCCACGTATGTACAGTGCAATTAGTTCACTGTCGCTAACTTGAATTTTGTCCATTGATGTATTCGATTTAGTTAACGTAGATCCGTGTATCTATATTGTGGCCTCCTTTCTTGTTTATGAAAAGTATTTTGAAATTTTTACTTCATTGAAATTGCAGATCCAAATAAATATATTTGAATCATGAATTGCAAGAGGGTGTTTTACTTTTTTGCTTTGACCCCGGATAATAATTGGTTAAAAGTCTCGTTGCCTGTGCTTATCACCTCTCTTCTGCCTTATTGTATCTACATAGACCCTTTTTTTCTGAAAAAGGTTTAATTTTATAGAAAAATTTTGAAAAAATATAAATATATTTTCTTCGACCTTGACCACACCCTTTGGGACTTTGAGCTAAATGCAGAAGAAGTCCTTAAGGAACTCTTTGAAAACTATAGCCTGCATAATTATGCCTCAGGCTCTCCCCTGGCATTTGTAGCCACCTTTCACCGCATCAACACTTCTCTATGGAATGCTTTTGAGCAGGGGATAATACCGCACCAGTACATCCGCGAAAACCGCTTCCGAATGGTTCTGGAAGATTTAAAAATACCGTGCCCGTTCGAAACTGTAAAAATGAACGATGATTTCCTGAATATGCTCCCTAAGAAATCCGCATTGATCCCTGGTGCCAGGGAAGTTCTGGATTTCGCGCTTGAAAAAGGTTACCTTATGAGTATAATAAGCAATGGATTTATTACCGTTCAGGAATCCAAACTCAGGTCCTCAGGCATAAGGCACTATTTTGAACATGTCGTTACCCACGAAATCGCCAATGCAAACAAACCTGACCCCAGAATATTCAGGTACGCCATGGATATCGCAGGCACCCGCGTGAAAGACTGCCTGATGGTGGGAGACAGCT